>JAJZKY010000342.1 GCA_021803885.1 Planctomycetota bacterium | reverse complement strand
AAATTCTCCGCAAAAAGACGCTGAAAAGCGACTGGCACGTATGCTCCGCACCGACGCCGACCTGGTGCCCTGCCCAAAATGCCGGCACGTGAATCAATCACTCATCGCGGCCTATCGCTCGGCCCGCTACCGCGGCCTCACCCAAAAAGGATTCTTGCTGCTCGGCACAGGCGTGGTAGCGGGAGCGCTCGTGTATCCTTTCAGCGATGCTATCGGGGCGCACCCCAGGATGGGTATCAATGAGTTGGCCATCGCCTGTGCGGCTTTTCCGATGATGGCTGGGTTGGCGTTGCTGCTGCTCGCCTACCTGCTACGCAGTACCGTCAACCCCAATCGCCGGCCGGGCAAGCCCGACGTTCCCATCGGTACGCCACCGGCTGAAATGCCGGTCAAAACACCCGACAGGCCGTATCCGAAGTGGGTGGCTGTGCCGTCGGTAGAACCGACCAAGGCCTTGGCTGGGCAATGGGCATTTTTTCGCGCTGGGCAGCTGAGTTTTCCACCGCTGTGCTGCCAATGCCTCGGCCCGCCTGATGGTATTCTTAAGCCAGCTATTGGCGGCAAGAAGCTTATCGCCGCACCGATTTGCCGTCATTGCCAGCGAAAAATTACGCACGCCCTTAGACTCGCAACGGCGGTGACGCTAGTTGGTGCGGTGGCAATAGGGCTTATTACGAGCTGGCGACTTGAAGAAAAACGCGGCCACTATGGGATGGCGATGGGCATCGCGGTGGGAACCATCGCATTTTTGATAGGCTTGGCCATCCTTCAGAACAAGCCAAATGGGGTCTATCGCCTTAAATTTGCCGACATAAGCCGTGGCGTGCTAAAGATTCGATTTGCCAACCCCGCGTATACCGCCTTGATTATTCGCGATCAAGCCGAGAAGGACGCCATTGTGCCACCGGCGGGCAGGGCCAAAACCGCCGCGGACGTTGACCAGGCTTTTTGAAGATTGATGTGAACGAGAATACGAACCCGCGCCGGCTTACGCCGTTGCGTGTTTGGCATCGTATTGGGCCGCAGTCATAAAGCTCGAAAAGTCCTTGCGATCGGTTTTGATGCGCACCAGCCAGCCTGCCTCGTACGGGTCCTGGTTAACCAGGCTGGGGTCGGCTTTAACTTTGTCGTTGATGGCCGCCACTGCGCCATCCACCGGCGAGTAAAGTTCGCTCGTGGCCTTGACCGATTCAATCTCACCGTAGGCCTTGCCGGCGGCAACAACCTTGCCTATCGCAGGCAAGTCCACATAGGTGACATCGGTAAGCTCTTCGACAGCAAAGCGCGTGATGCCGCATAGGAGCGAGTCGCCATCCAGCTTGAGCCATTCGTGTGTGTCGGTATAAAAGCGATCTGCCGGTGAAGCCATGGAGTTATCCTTTACGTTAAATCGCCGGGCTACTGCATCTTCCCTGGCGGGTGCCGCGGCGGCAAACCGACGCATAGCCGGCTGACAACCGCAAAATGTAACCTAAGCCGGGCGTTTGTAGAAGGGCAGCGGCGTTACCGTTGCCGCCACCGGCGCACCACGCAAGTCTACCGCCAGTGCCGTGCCCACCGCCGCATGTGCGGCTGGCACAAACGCCATGGCAATGGTTCGATTGAGCGTAGGGCTGGGACAACTGCTGGTGATACGCCCAACCGGCTGACCGGCGGCCAATACGGCCGCATCGGCACGCGGTGTGCGCGGGCCCTCTATATGCAGACCGACGAGTTTTTCTGCCGGGCCGCTGCGGCGCACTTCGGCCAGGGCTGCAGCGCCGATAAAATCCTTATCATCGGCAACGGCCCAGCCAAGCCCCGCGGCAATAGGATTAATGCTTTCTGAAAGTTCATGGCCGTAAAGCGGCATGCCGGCCTCAATTCGCAGGGTGTCACGTGCGCCCAGGCCCGCAGGTTGAAGCGTTTGCTCCCTGGGGTCTTTGCCGGACTTGGCCAAAAAGCCCATGGCCATCTGGGCCAGCTTGTTGCCGCCAAATAATCTCGACGCCATCTTCGCCAGTGTAACCGCTGCGAAACACCGTAAAGTTAAAAAACAGATATCGCAACTGCTTGCAATGGTAACGCTTTATTTGCGAAAGCGGCTCGCCAAGGGCCTGCTCCAGTTTGGCGATCACCTGCGGGCCTTGCAGGGCGATCATGGCGGTTTCAAAGGTTTGGTCTTCAATGGTTACATCAAAGCCGGTGCGGTGCTGCTCAAACCAGGCCAACAGCTTGGTGCGGTTCGAGGCATTGCATACCATCAACCAGTGGTCGTCAAATCGCGAGACAATAATATCATCAAGCACGCCGCCGGCAGGGTTGCACACCAGGCTGTAAAGCGACTGGCCGACCACCGCCTTTTGTAAATTTCGGGTGATGATATGTTGTAGAAAACGCATGGCGTCTTTTCCGGAGAATTTAAACCGCCCCATATGCGACACATCAAAAATAGACGCCGCCTGCCGCGTGTGCTGATGCTCGGCGATAATGCCCCTGTACATGAGCGGCATGGCCCATCCGGCAAAATCCACAATGCGGGCGCCCTGCTTAACATGAAAATCGTAAAATGGCGTTTTAAGCAGCGATGCAGTAGCAGCAGTATCGGTCACGGGTATCCTCTGGCAAGTGCGGCCCATTGCCTGCGGACCACCCGCAAAGCAAGAAAGCCCGGTTATTATACGTTAATCCTGAATGGTTCAACCCATAGGCTGACAGGTGTGAATTTGTAATAACACAGCCTCGCTGCGAACCCGCATGCCGGCCTTTACAAGGAAGTGTTTATGAGCAACCCAATAAGCACCTCTGCACAATCCAAAAAAACAATCGCGCCATCGAACGCCATTTCCCGCAGAGACCTGTTGGCCATTGCCACCGGCACTGTAATGGCCGCAACGGTGGAAGGCGGCGCCAATGGCGCCCTGGCAGGCGAGCAAGCCGCGAATTCTTCGCCGCTGCGACCAACAGCCCTTCGTTGCGAAGCAATGGTTAATCCATTGGGAATAGATGAGGTCAATCCGCGGCTGACCTGGCAGCTTACCGAGTTGTCCGGCAACCTGCGCGGACTATCGCAAACAGCTTGGCAGGTGCAGGTGGCAAGTTCACCTCAACACCTCGCGGCAGGCCTGGCTGATGTATGGGATAGCGGCCGTGTCGCCAGCCAGCCATCGGCGGCAGTTGTTGTGCCGACCAAGGCACTTGCAGCGCGTGAACGATATTTCTGGCGCGTTCGCGTGTGGGATCAGGCCGATCGGCTCTCACCGTGGGGTACAGAAGCGTCAGCACGCGGCGAGCCGGCATTTTGGACCATGGGGCTGCTTAATCCCACCGATTGGCAAGCTAAATGGCTCACCGATGCAACGCTTGCCACACCGGCTAATTATCCGCGTGTGCCGCAGCATTGCTACCGCGCCGAGATGACCGAACATGCGGATGCCGCCAAATGGATCGTAATAGACCTCGGCAAGGCCCAATTAATAGATACCATTGTCCTCCAGCCGGTCCGTCCGCCGGGCCTGAGCCCCGACTATGCAAGCTTTTTGTATCCGCTGCGATTGAAGATTCAAACGGCTAATCGTAAAGATTTTAGCGATGCAGCACTGGCGATAGATCATACTCAAAACGACCTGCCCAACCCGCGACCGCCGGTCATAAATCCGCCGCGACTGAGCTTTTCGCCGGTGCGAGCCAGGTTTGTAAAAATAATCGTAACCAAGCTGCCCTACTGGGAAGGCCGCTGGTACACCTTCGCGCTGGGCCGCATCGAGATTTTTCATGGAGCCAAAGAACTGGCGGCCAATTGCAATGTATTCTGCTCCGACTCGGTTGAAACCGGCGCGATTTCGCAAAAGTATCTCACGCATAATGGCCCGGCCATATTCTGGTGCCCGCCGCCGCCGGCACTCGTGGCGGAGCCGCCACCGCTTCCCAACGGTAACGGTTACTTTGAATACGCCCCTGAAGCGTTTCAAGAGCAACGAATCCGGGATATTCCCGCAGAACAAACCCTCTGTCGCGTGGCCCTGCTGCGCCGTGAGTTTACCGCAGGTGCGAACCTGCAGCGGGCAACACTTTACGTTACCGCGCGCGGTTTTTACGAAGTAAACATTAATGGCAAAGCCGCGTCAAACGCCCTGCTGGCTCCCGGCTTTACTGAGTTTAACAAGCGCGTTTGCTACGACACGTTTGATGTTACGTCCTTGATTCAAGCCGGCGAAAATGCCATTGCGTGCCGACTTGGTTACGGCTGGTACGCCGGCCATATGAACCTGTCGGATATGTGCTACATCTTCGGCTACGTGCCCAAAGCATTGCTGCAGCTTGAACTGCAATATGCCAACGGCCGCACGCAAGTAATTGCCGGCGATGAAAGCTGGCGTAGCACGCTTGAAGGCCCCATCCGCTACAGCGATCCGCTGGCCGGGGAGTTTCAGGATTTGCGGCTCGAACAGCCCGGCTGGGATATGCCCGGCTTTGGCGCGGCCTCGTGGTCGCCCGCCTTTACGATTCCCCGAGACGACACGCCCTTAACCTGGCATCGCACGCAGCATGTTACGCGCAATCGTACCCTGCGGCCGGTAAGCCATCGCGAGGTTTCGCCGGGGGTTTTCGTTTTTGATTTTGGCCAGGAGTTCTCCGGCTGGTGCCGACTCACCACCGATGGGCCGGCAGGCACACACATTACCCTGCGCCATGCCGAATGCCTGAACGACAATGGCAATATCTCGGTGCGCAATCTGTGGGGAACACTCCAGCGGGAAGATTATATTTTAGATGGCAAAGGCCCCCGCACGCTTGAGCCGCACTTTACCTGGCATGGCTTCCGTTACGTGGAGGTACGCGGGCTGACGCATGCGCCGACTGCGCAGACGCTGATAGGCCAAAGTGTGCGTGCTGAAATAGCTTCCACCAGTGAATTTGAATGTTCTAACCCGCTCTATAACAAACTCATGCAGGCCACCCGCTGGACTCAGTGGAATATGCTTTTTGACGTGCCCACCGGCTGTGCAGCGCGGGCCGAGCGGTTGGCCTGGCTGGGCGACATACGCGACTGCGTAAACACCGCCATGCTTAACATGGACACTGCCGCATTTTTCGGCAAGTACACCGTAGATATTCGTGATTCGCAGACGCCACAAGGTCGCTTTTGCGATATCACTCCCCACGCACAACTGCGCGGCAGCGAATTTGTCGCCGGCTCGCCGGGCTGGGCAGACTGCGGCATGAGTCTTCCCTGGGACCTTTATCTTCATACCGGCGACAAGCGCATTATTGAAAGGCACTTTGCGGCAGCGCGCCGTTGGGTTGACTGGGTTGCCAGCAATA
Organism: Planctomycetota bacterium; assembly: GCA_021803885.1. Next base: position 481 of record JAJZKY010000342.1, on the reverse strand, counting down.
ATCCCAATCACCTCTGGGCCTACCAGCGAGGCAATGATTGGGGCGACTGGCTCAGCGCCGGCAACCCCGTAACGCCTAAAGAGATTGCCGCAACCGCATACTTCGCACATTCCGCCGACATCATGAGCCGAATGGCTCGTGTGCTTGGCGAGAAGCATTGGCAGCAGCATTATGCCGCGCTTTTTTCAAATATTCGCCGTGCGTTTACCAAAGCCTTCGTGTCCGCCGATGGAACCATTCGAGGTAATGCCCAGGGTTGCTATGCGCTGGCGCTTGAATTCGCCTTGCTTGACGAACCGCTTGCCTCCAAGGCGTTTCAAAAACTGCTGGCGGCAGTGCAGCGGGCCGGCGGCCACCTGACAACCGGGTTCTTGAGCACACGGGCGCTGCTGCAGGCGCTCTCACGGTTTGGCGGCCATGACGTTGCCGCCCGCATGGCCAATCAAACCACCCTTCCCTCGTGGGGATACATGGTTGAGAC
>JAJZKY010000341.1 GCA_021803885.1 Planctomycetota bacterium | reverse complement strand
CAGGACATTTTACGTGGAGGAAAAATAATACGATAATGACGCTATGGAAACGTCCCCACCTTTGTCACCTGCCCAAGCCACGGTCGGCCCCGGTCCGCTCCGGCGGGTTGTGTCCTTGATGGACGCCAGCGCGGGCCATACGCAGGGCATTCTCCGCGGGATTAGAGCATTTGCCCACAGCCGCCCCGACTGGATTCTGCGCCATGCCTTAGGCAACACCCAGCCCCAGATGCTGCTGAAATGGCATCCAGCCGGGGTAATCGTGTACGGGCCGCCGCCCCAAACGCTGCGGATTTTGCGGTCCCATCGCCTGTCGCTGGTTACGGTGTTACATCCCATCGGAGAGTTGCCGATGGTGGCACTGGACGATTACAGGGTGGGGGGCATGGTGGCGCAAGACCTTATTAACCGGGGCTTTCGGGAACTGGCCATGGTTGGCGTATTCGGCCAGGACTGGAGCAACCTGCGAAGGGACGGTTTTTTGCCGACGGCACGGGCGGCAGGATGCCGGATCCACACCTATGAGATCCGACTCAAACCTCCGCTCAGGCCGTTGAGTTTCAATCGCATCGGGCTGGATCCGGCGCTGCGGAGATGGCTGGAAAAGCTGCCCAAGCCCGCGGCGGTATTTGCCGCCAACGACCTGTGTGCCCGGGAAATAGTCCAGATCTGCAACAGCACCGGCATCCGCGTGCCAGAGCAACTCGCGGTCATGGGAGTGGACAACGATGAATTTATCTGTCAGATGACAGATCCGGAGCTATCCAGCGTGGACATCCCATGGCAAAAGATCGGCTACCAGGCCGCGACGGTCCTCGATGAGATCATGCGCACGGGCAAGCCGACGAGCGGCCAGATTTTTGTGCCGCCGAGCCATGTTGTCACCCGCCAATCGACCGATAGTGTGGCCGCTGGGGACCCCGCAGTCGCGGCAGCCTTGCGTTTCATCTATCACCATGCCCATGAAGGCATCAATGTCACCCACGTGTTGCAGTCGGTACTGGTGGCCAGGCGGCGGCTTGAACGGAGATTTTTCAAGGAATTGGGACGTACGCCGCTCCAGGAGATTCATCGGGTAAGGTTGGAACGGGCCAAGCGACTTCTGGCTGAAACCGACCTGTCTATCGATGCCATAGGTCTGCGATGCGGGATTCCGCAATCGCGGCTCTCCGTGGTGTTCCACAAGGCCACGGGGCTTACACCCACGCAATGGCGCCGCCGCTACCGCGCCGTGCCGGACGGTCCGCCGTTTGCGACGGAGGGTGGAACCGATAGCGGGACTACGGGCGGCCCGCCAAAACGTGAAACCTGAGCAGGCTTCGCGGTGGGGGCCGTGCAGGCAATTGGCGTCGGTTGTTGGCGGCGTTCGACACTCCAAGAGGGAACAGTCCAATCACGAGTCTAAGCGCCGGTGTCGCCAACGCAACCGTTTCGGCCGAGTTGCTCAAGGCGCTGGGCATCCGCTTCCAACAGGCAAATTACGTAGCGCATCATGGTGTGGATATTGCCAACTGGGACATACGGCCAACAAATGCCTATGGCGGCCCAAACGAGGCAGGTCGCCGTTCGCCGCCCCGGCAACCCGCGCAAAAAGCGTGGGTACGGCGGCCAGGGCCGAGGCCGCCACCAGCGACCGCCGCAGAAACCTGTGACGGGCTATTGACCAGGCGCTTTCTTGTTAGTTGGCAACGGTGCGTTGATCTCTTGGACGCGCAGATGTGGCGCGGGCGCGTAAATTTGAATCTGCCGCAGGCACAGCTTGGCCTTGTTGCCAGGGCCGCCCCAAGTGCGGCGGATAGCCTCATTGGCCAGCGCATCGGGAGCAAAGCCGAAGGTGGAGCGTAACACCACCAGGCGCAACGCCGTGGTGGCAACCGGAGCAAACGAATTGAAGTAACAGTTGGAGTCTTTGTACCAGGTGGCGGCAATGCAATCCGGCGTTCTCACCCATTCGCTTGCGGGAAGTTCGGTGCGCACGCGTTGAATGGTGATCCAATGGCCGGCCTTTTGATATTGCAGGTTGTAATCCAGCAAGGCACAGTAGCCGTTATCCGCCCGTAAGCCGGCCACCACCACTTCGCCTATGGTCTGCGCGGTTGCAAACTGCATGGTCAGATATTGCGGCACTGTCGGCAAATCGCCCCAGAAGATGCCTTTGGCGTTGGTGCCGCCATAGGGACCGCCAGCCATATACGTATTCCATACACCATTGTTGAGGGCGGGCAAATTGGTGCATTTGGCGGAATAGGTAAACTTGGCCAGACGGGCCAGATCCGTACCCAGATTGAGTTGTGGTACGGAAATACTCTCGCCCTTGGTCAGCAAAAGATAAATGGGCATCTGTCCGACATGGACTACGGCCATGCCCTGCCCATCGTGCTCGCGCTGCACTCTTATGCCGGCTATGGTGTTGCCGAAACTATCTGTGGCCTGGATAGAACCCTGCCCCTTGACCGCTAAAACAACGCGCAATTCAGGCGCACCAAGGTTTTGCAGAACAATCGTGCTGCCGTGCTTGCCGGCATATCGCAGGCCCAGCAGCAGATTATTGCCCGTGCTGCCGAAATTCAGAACCTGAGCCAACTTGCGTCGGCCGATCATGGCTGCCCGCGTGCGCAATGCCAGCGCCGCCGGATGTGGCCCGGCCGAAGACCATTCGAAGCTGGGCACGGCGCTGTAGCCCATGTTATTCATGTAGTATAAGCAGTCATGCCGGTTCGGAATCCCCAGGCTGCACATCAAATTCTGGTGAAGAGCGTCACGGATGGCCTGCGTGGCCGGCAGAAAATCACCGCCTCGAATGCCGGTAATGGCCCGTTCCGTATTCCATATCGGTTTGGCAGCATCACCATAGTGGGCCATGAGTTTGCGCAAAGCTCCGATTTTCCAGCGCCAATGCACCGGATCAATGGATTCATTGCCTTCATAATCATGAATCGAAAGAATATCGGTGTAGTTTTTGCCGCCATCCTCATAAAACTGCTTATACCAGGGCAACTGAATTCCGCAGACATCCGGCCCAATGACCTGTGCGGCAGGATAGAGCCTTTTAATCAACGGATAGAGTTTCTTAATCATGGCCACATATGCTGCCGGCGACATCGAAAAATTGGGTTCATTCATGATTTCCCAATATTTAACCCGGCCGCGGTAGCGAAGTACGTCCGCACGAACCTTGGCGGGCGTGCAGTCCGCTATATTCGTGAGATTAAAAAACACAGTAACGCCGGCCTTTTTTGCCTGCACAAGTGTTTTTCCTACACCGGCGCCTGGCGATAAGCGCATGATCGGCTGACCGGCAAAGGCATATTGCCAGGGTGTGCCAATCATTCCCTTTTTGAGCTGGGGTAAATCGGCAAATGGTGGCGTTACGCCTACAAACTTGCCCAAGGTCATCAGCCGCTGCGAGCCGCTGTACACACCTATTTGCACCATATACCAACCAAATCGCGGGGGCGTAAACGCCAAGTTGTGTTGTGCCGGCTTGCCGTTTACCAGCGGCAAATTAAATTCGCCGTGGGCAATAAGCTGCTTGTACAGGTTAAAAACCTTCCAGGCGACCCGCACGGCCTGCAGCGGACGATTGGCCGGGCCAATGTGGAATGTGATTGGAACCGGATGCAAGTTGTAAGCAATGCTGCAAGGCAAACTGGTGGTAATTGACGGAAAAAGCCCCAATGCCAACGCGCTGTGCTGATGCACGTGGAGCATACCCGGCTTAAAAAAATCTTTCCGCAGCCGCATGATGCACGGACTCGGATACGCCGCAAAGCGGTGATACCAACGATTGCTGGGTTTGAGTGCACCAGTTGATGCCACCCATACCCGGCCATTGGCATCCACGTGAATAGGCAAATCGTTGGCGTTCCACGCATCCGCCCAACTAAACTCGCCGCGATGCTGCGTCACCGTGGTCATTGATGCATTGAACTTGGTTACCCGACCGGGATTGCCGAAAGTCATGGAGTAGATATTGCCATGCTGGTCCACGGCAACGGAATGAATTAATTCACTGCCGTCTTCTTGGCGAAACATTTTCCGGCTACCGCAACCCAGAACACGCATTAATTGGCCTTGGGGCGAAAATTCCTCAATCTGGTTAACCGCCGCCTGACAATAAAAGTCGCCGCGGCTGTCTGATGCCATCGATTCCACCTGGGTGAGGCGATGGCTAAGCAAAATAAAATCCACGATGTGCCCGGCCGCGTTGATAACATCAATCCGTCGCCCTCCGATCCAAGACCATCCTCTGTTCGGCACAACCTCATTGGCGCTACCGATGACCGCCATGTCGCCATGCCAGGGAGTAATGGCCATAGCGGCGGAAATGGCCACCTGATGAGTCAACTGCCCTTGATTATTGTAAATTTGCACCATGTTCGCGCGCGGCTGGGTGATAAATACGTTGCCCAGCGCATCGACCGCCAAACATTGCGGGTCATTGTATATCCCGGCCAGATGTTCCATTCCGGGCACCGGATTCGCCGTCGATGGCACGCGTTGTGGAGCCACGATCGGAAATTCTCGAAGGAATTTGCCCTTGTGGCTGAATATCTGGACCAGCAGATTGCCGGTCATCGCCTTGGTTTTATAGTCGTAACCGGCTCCATCGAGAGCGTAAATGCGATTTTTCGGGCCAAAGGCAAAATCCCGCAAGAACTTAAATGTACCGTGGCCGTTGCCATAACCACCAAATTCCACATCCACGCCTTCGGCAAATTTTTGCGCTGGCGGATTTGCAAAAACTGAATGGAGGGGAAAAGCCAGCAGCAAAAGCAAAATAAAACAGCAACTCGAGGCACGCCGTAGGGAAAACAGAAACATTGATCGCTCCAAAATGATTCAATACCGCGTCATGAGGAATCGTTCACGGGGTAAAAGTGGCTGCATCCGCAAAAAATGAAGGCTCATCGTTGTATGGGCACAAGCTTATCGCCATGTTTCATCACATTGCTTAAAGTATGCGTCTATTCCTATTTATGTGTGTGGTTATTGCTTCGTGAATTGTTGCCACGAAGGTTGTCCTTTGCTCTGGTAAACGCCGTCACCGCATCCTTATTGCAATGTTCCCGGCCGGACATCAAAATCGCCAATATCCACGTCCATGCGGGGATTCCATGCCAAGCGGCGCATGACATGATCACGCCGTATTTCCGGGCCTGGCCATAAAACTCTCCGCCAGGATACGTGCCCCGGAGAAATATGGACAGCGCCCACAGCCATCCTTCAAGTGCATGCTAATCGGATGACTGCACCGGCACAATGCTATTTTGCGGATTTGGTTTATGCGTTTTGCGACAGCGCTGAACAACTCATTGGTCAGAAGCCTCGGGCATAAAATGGAGTATCTCACCTACCGAGGTATTCAATTCAACCACCGGACCGCAACACACCTGCTCCACGGTGGCACTGGTGCGCAGAGTGGCCCGCGGCCAAGGCAGAATCAGCTTTAGCCTGGCGCCGGCCTGGGAAGAAATCTCAATCCAGAGAACCTGACCGTCCTCCATGGCGGCGCTGACCAGAAATGCCCCCACCGCCCGCAACGTGCGAAATTCCGCCCGTTTGTCCGTGGGCCAATTCGGGAACAGCCGCAACACGCCGTTGTAGCTTTGCAGCAGGCACTCGTTGACCACCACCGGCAAGGCAAAGTTTTCGAACCATATTCCCATCGGGGCCATGAAGGCAAAATCCGTGTGGTCCGCATAGCGGCCCTGTGATTGCAGGCATTTGTCGGTGCATGTGCCATTGGGGAGCAAACAATATCGTATCTGCCGCTTGAATTTTTCCAGGT
>JAJZKY010000340.1 GCA_021803885.1 Planctomycetota bacterium | reverse complement strand
ATCATAAACCGATGTTTTTTACCGAAATTGGGTGGGATAATCTGCAAAACACAATTATGGCTCCGTGGGATTACCTTGGTACCGGCCCCATGGACCCCAACGAACAGCGGCGAGCCTATGAAGCCTTTGCAGGCGTCTGGCGGGGAATTTCTCCAAAACTCTTTGCCGGCGCGTTTATCTGGGAATGGGTTCCCGGTGCAAAACCCGGCGAATACGGTTCGTATTCCCTCCAGGGGGAGCCTGCCCTGCCAGTTGTGCTTCATTGGGTTGTCGGCCCAGCTAAGCCACCCGCCAACAACCCGTAGCTGCTCGAGCCGCAATCGCGTGACGCAAAGCGTGTAACGGGTAGAATACCGCCCAGTTGTTTGCCATTGGTACATTGCGAGTATCGGGCAGGAAATCCCGGCATGCGTATGGCAACCGGTAGACCTCATTGAAAGGAAACAGTCTTTGCAACTCAAACGCACCAATAACTGCGGAGAACTCCGCGAACAAGATGCCGGTAAACAAGTAACGCTTACTGGATGGGTCAACTCGTATCGCGATCATGGCGGCGTCGTCTTTGTAGACCTGCGCGACCGATGGGGCGTGACACAGGCGGTTTTTCATCCAGAGCATGCCGAGGCGTATGCCATCGGCCGACAACTTCGCAACGAGGAGGTGGCCGGCATACAAGGCCGAGTGACAACCCGTGCAGGCACGGCCATCAACCCCAAAATGCCAACTGGCGGCATTGAAGTCATCGTGGAGCGAGCCGAGCTTATCAACAAAGCTGATGCGGTTCCCTTTTCTCCGACCGGCCATGATGTCGTCAATGAAGACACACGACTTAAGTATCGCTATCTGGACCTGCGCCGCCGCCCCATGACCGAAGCCCTGGTGCTGCGCCATCGCGTGGTGAAAATCATGCGCGACTACTGTGATCAGCACGGCTTTTTAGAAATCGAAACGCCCATCCTGTACAAAAGCACACCCGAAGGCGCTCGCGAGTTTTTAGTGCCCTCGCGGTTGCACGCCGGACAGTTTTATGCTCTTCCTCAAAGCCCCCAGTTGTTTAAGCAGGTACTGATGGTGGGCGGTATGGATCGCTACATGCAGATTGCCCGCTGCTTTCGAGATGAGGACCTGCGCGCCGACCGGCAACCCGAGTTCACCCAGCTTGATCTGGAAATGAGCTTTGTCGAACGAGAGGATGTTATTGATCTAATTACCGGCTTGATTGCGCGGCTCTGGCGGGAAGTACTGGGAATTGAATTGCATACCCCCTTTGAACGCATGAGTTGGCGGGAGGCCATGGATCGCTTTGGCATAGATCGCCCTGATACGCGCTTTGGCATGGAATTGACTGACGTAAGCAATTGGGCTGCGCAAAGCCAGTTCGCCGTTTTCCGCGATGCTGCGGTTGGCGGCGGCTGTGTAAAAATGATTGCGGTTCCCGGCGGCGGCAGCCTCTCTCGCAAGCAACTCGATGCCTTGACAGAAGAAGCTAAAAAAACTCGGAGCCAAAGGGCTTGCCTGGATCAAACTCGGCGGCGAAGCAGGTGCCGGAAACATGGGCGGACCAATCGCCAAATTTCTTACGACCGAGCAGCAACAGGAACTGCGCCGCCTGACCAGCGCTGGAGATGGCGACCTGCTGCTGGCTGTTGCCGACAAGCAGGAAGTAGCCTGGCGCGTGTTGGGTGAAATTCGCCAATCGCTGGCGCGTCAACTCAACATGATTCCGACCGACAGGCACGACTTTTTATGGATTGTTGATTTTCCTAGCTTTGAACATGACGCAGCGGCCGGCCGATATATCGCGCGGCACCATCCCTTCACGGCCCCGCTGGATGAAGACCTGCATTTACTCAAAACCAATCCCGAACAGGTGCGGGCAAAAGCATACGATATTGTGCTCAACGGCATAGAAATTGGCGGTGGGTCAATCCGTATTCACCAGCGGGAGGTGCAATCGCAGATTTTTTCACTTCTGGGGATCAGCCCGGATGAGGCACAAAAGAAGTTTGCCTTTCTCCTCGATGCGTTGCGCTTTGGAGCGCCTCCTCATGGCGGCATTGCGCTGGGTCTTGATCGCTTAATCATGCTCATGCTCAACCGCGCAAGCATCCGCGAGGTTATAGCATTTCCCAAAACCCAGAGTGGAAGTGATCTCATGACAGAGGCTCCCTCCCCCGTCGAGCCTCGGCAATTGCAGGAGTTAGCGATTGCCGCCATCAAACCCCAGGTTAAAACTTAGCGAATGCTCGGAAGAAGCTGATTTTTGTGGCAATGCGTCCAGGGCATAAGGCGCAATGATGTACCCGCTAGGCTCGGCGCTCGGAAGCAACTACAATATCAAGCAGGAGCAACTGGCCGAGGAACAGCCGAAAAAACGCGCAACCGCTGGGGACGGGAGCGCCTTGCAGCGAAGGTTAGTTTTACAAACATGCTGAACTGTACAAAAACCAAAATTGTGGCCACGCTGGGACCGGCCTGCGCCAACCCGGAACTGTTCAACCGAATGGCTCACACCGGAGTAACCATTGCGCGGCTGAATTTTTCCCATGGATCGGTCGAAACGCGGCTGCAGTACCTGCAGACCGTCCGCCAGGCGCAAAGTCAGTACCCGGTTGCCGTCATGGGCGATCTCTGCGGACCCAAAATACGCCTCGGCAAAGTTGCCGACGGCGGCATGCAGACCGCGACGGGCGATCAAATTACGATACAGCGCGATGACGTAATCGGCGCCAACGGCATCCTAAGCTCCAATACCCCCTGCCTCGTGGATGATGTTCAAATTGGGCAGAAGGTGCTCATTGATGATGGCATGATCCGAATGCTGGTGGTAGACAAACTGCCGGGCAGAATCATCTGCCAGGTTACGCATGGCGGGCTTATTCAAAGCAATAAAGGCCTGAATCTTCCCAACACACGCCTGAGCATACCCAGTATTACCGATAAGGACTGGACAGACCTCGACTGGGCCGTTAACCAAGACCTCGACTACATCGCACTCTCATTCGTCCGATCCAGCGATGACATAATTGCGGTGCGACAATTTCTGGATAGGCGGCGGTCCAATATTGACGTAATAGCTAAAATTGAAATGCCCCAGGCGGTGGACGATCTTCCCGCGATTCTCGACGCCGCAGATGGCGTGCTGGTGGCTCGCGGTGACATGGGCGTCGAGATGGAACTGACCTCTGTGCCGCTGATTCAAAAACAGATTGTGGCTGCCGCACACGATGCCGGAAAACCGGCAATTGTTGCCACGCAAATGCTTCAGTCCATGTTAGATAATCCATCGCCGACAAGGGCCGAGGTCTCTGATGTAGCCAATGCCATTCTCGACCGCGCCGATGCGGTTATGCTCAGCGGCGAAACAGCTGTCGGAAAATATCCGCTTGAAGCCGTACAAACGCTGCGCGACATTGCCGAGCGCACCGAGCGCTATATGGTGCAACATAACATCGAAGTTGAACCTCCCAAATTGCTCCAACTTACACACCACCGCACGGCGGCCATCGCCCACGGTGCCAGACTAATAGCCAAAGATATCAACGCGCGGCTGGTGGTGGTTTGGTCCCAGGCGGGCGGATCCGCCCGATACCTTTCCAAAAACCGGCTGCCGATGCATGTGGTTGCGCTCTCAACAGACCCCGCCGCAGTTCGCCGCATGGCGCTGTACTATGGCGTTATGCCGATGCGCATGGATATACCGCGTCACTTTGACGATTTGCCCGGCATGGTGGATGATTTGGTCAAGCGTTTTGGATGGGCGCAGCCCGGCGAGAGAATTTTAATTGCAGCCGGATCGCCCCTGGGCACCGCAGGGGCAACCAACAGTCTAAGCGTGCATACAGTTGGCGAGACGGCAAGCTGATGTCTCGACGCCCAGAGTTGCGGGTGCTGAACAATCATTGTGTGAATCGGGTGGTAAGGATGCTTCATCTAAAACTCTTAAACAACTGGACTCAACAACTGCGGGCAATCGTCTTAGCAAGTTGTTGCCTGCTGGCCCTCGGTTGCGGCGAGTTGGAAAACTATCCGCCTGGGCAACCTGGCTGGCACACATCCGATTACTCGGTGGTTTTTGGACGTCTCGAGCATAGCCGTTCTAATGCTTCGCAATGGGTGCTGCGTTATGAGTCTGTCACCACTCCGGATCCATATGGCGGCAAATTTCGGCTTAGCCCAACACAAATGTTTAACTGTCTGGCGCCCGGCGATCAAATTGAAGTTATTGGCAAGCCCATGGTCAAAGCAAAGCAGTCCGCAGGGGCCGAAACGACCTACCAGGTACAAACCGTGTACTATTGGCTGAGTTCAGGCCGACGTTCGGTGCTCACCCGATAAGTCGCTCCCGGGGCAATTTGCTGTGCCGCATTTACTATCCACCCATTTCGCGATAATAGCGGCGCATCAACTCTGCTCGCGAGAGCAGCCCTCGGATGACGGATGCTTTATGCCCTACTGGGTTGTCTAAAACGGGAAGACGCGCTACTTCATGACGCGAAAACATTTCTAAAGCGACATCCAGCGGCGTTGTGCATCGCAGTGGAGGAATATCCGTCCGAACCACTTCCCCAACTAGAAGCAACGGCGCGGATTCCGGCTCCAGCATCACGATTTTCAATTCATTGATAGTCAGCATGCCAAGGTAATGCCCTGCAGAATCAGTCACAACAAAATCATTGATATCACTGGCATAACTGCGATCAAGAATGCTCGAAAGTGGTTCATCAGGTCGAGCCAAGTCAGCCTTATCAAGCGTAAGTTGGTCAACCGTAAGGCGCTGCATTGCGCTGATGCCCACTGCCGATCCAAGCTTTACGCCCATGTGCCGCAGCGGAAGCGTATAAAGACTTTCACCGACCACAAACTGCTGGCACACGGTGGCGGTGACTGTCGCCAACATTGCCGGCAGCATAACGCCATAATTGCGCGTAAGTTCAAACAAAAGTATAATTGCCGTCAGTGGCGCCTGCGTGGCTGCGGCTAAAACAGCGCCCATGCCAACCAGAGCGTAACTCGTCGGATCTATGGCAGCGCTGTAATGATGTAAAATAATGCCCAGAGCGCCGCCACCGGTTGCGCCGATAAATAGCGCCGGCGCAAATACACCCCCAGCTCCACCGCTACCCAGGGTAAGGGCGGTGGCCACTACTTTCAATAAGCATACGACTGCTAAAAACTCAAGCGTAAGCCGCACGCCCTGACCGGCAATAATATGGCCTGAGGCATACCATCCGGGGTCCAAGGCCCGGTGAATCGTCGGATAGCCATCAGCAAAGATTGGGATGTAACCATCACTAAATCGCTGATGCAGAAATGGATCGTGCGAACACAGCGTCAGCAGAATAATACCGCACGCTCCAGATAACGCCGCCCCCATTATCGGAAGAAAGAATGCGGGTACTTTTTTGGAAATCCGCTGCGAGAGCAATTCAATTGCCCCCATACATCGCGTAAAAAAAACCGCCAGAAGACCGCAAAATAGCCCCAGAACAAGATAATATGGCAATTCGTGAAAGGTAAACACCAGATTGCTGCCCTGAACCGGCATCTGAAACAAGCCCGTGGTCGTTTTTGAGCCTACAATCGCCTCGTACATGGTAGTGGCTGCAACTGAACTTATTACGACCGGAGTAAGCGTAGAAACCGAAAAATCACGAAGCAGAACTTCCACTGCAAAAAGTATGCTTATTGAAAGTAGTGGCCACCGCCCTTACCCTGGGTAGCGGTGGAGCTGGGGGTGTATTTGCGCCGGCGCTATTTATCGGCGCAACCGGTGGCGGCGCTCTGGGCAT
>JAJZKY010000339.1 GCA_021803885.1 Planctomycetota bacterium | reverse complement strand
AATATTTCGGGTTGAAAGTACGCGTGTTCGACACCATCGAGAGCACCAACGATCTTTGCGCCGCGGAGGCCCAACGTGGTGCTCGTGGACCGCTGGTCGTACTGGCCGATCAGCAGACGGCGGGTCGCGGCAGGCAGGGGAGTCGGTGGAAATCGCCGCCGCACTGCAATCTGCTGATGAGTATCATGCTCAATGTGCAGGGACTTGGAGACGATCTGCTGGCACTGGCGGCCTCGCTGGCCGTCGCCGATGCCATCGAGCGATCCGCCCCGGCCATGCCTGTGGAATGTCGGCTCAAATGGCCCAACGATATTCTGCTCGCGGACCGTAAAGTCGCGGGCATTTTGATTGAAAAGCCCGTTACGAAGGGTTCCGATCTTGCCGTCATAGGTATCGGGGTGAATGTGAATCAGGTGGAATTTCCGCCGGAACTCACCGAACATGCCGTGTCAATGGCGATGATCTGCGGCGGGCCGCTTTCCCGGTTTTCGCTCGCTCGTGAATTGCTTACGGCGCTGCATCACCGGTTGAGCCCGACACCTGACAAAAATGAAATTGCGGCAGCCTGGAAGGCCCGCTGTGATATGCTGGGCCGGCGCGTATCGCTGGAGACCGGTGGGGTTGTCATCAGCGGGATTGTGGCGGATATTGATCCATTTGAAGGATTGGTGCTGCGGCAGGACAATGGTGTTCTGCGGATGTGTCATGCCGCATCAAGCCGGATGGTGCGCACCCTGCTGGCGACTTAACCAGAATTTTGGGTTAATATTCCGGCGTAGTTAGTGTGCGTTTGCGGAAGGGTTGCCGATGAAGTTGAAAGTATTTTGGGTTGGTGCGGCCATTACCGCCGTTGCCGTCATGGGACTGCTTACCGGCTGCAGCAGCGATAATCAGCCGGTGCGGTCATCCCCGTTTGCTCAGGCCTACCGGCGTGGGCAGATTTATGTGGTTCAAAGGCCTCTCCTGCTCTGGTCGCGCCCGGCCCGGCGCAAGGCGCTCTTTTCGCCCCTCCCCTCAAGCCGATGGTCTCAGTACTATCTCGACTTCCCCGGCGATCTGCCGTTTGATCCGCCCACCATTGACGATTGGGTCAATCATCCCGCCGCCTACTCGGCACGCATCAAAGGTGTCATCAAGCCGGGGGTGAAGATTCAGGCCTTGTTCCTGGGGACGAGCAATCGTTCGCTCGCTGCCGGCAGCTATGCCTACTTTGAAATCCTTACCGGTACTTTTGCCGGCTTTGTGGTAGACGGGTCGCTGGTGTCTGAATTGGGTCAACCCAACGGATATGCACCCCATGTCGATCCGCGGTTCCTCAAACCGGTACAGTAAACGAGGCCGATCCGGCTTTTGCCATGGCCCCATGCAATCCGGTTACGGTGGTAAACCTGTGGATAACCTGTCTCCTGCGCCTCAATTAACGTTCGCGTTGAATTTTGGTACGCTCATGGCGGGTGTGGGATGTCCCCACCCGGAGGAACTCTCATGGATGTAAGGACCAGCCGCGCCCGACCGCTGGATGGTGCAAAAAGCACCCCCGAATTTGACCGTCTGCCGCCGCACGATCCCGATGCGGAAGCTTCGCTTCTCGGTTCCATGCTCATTGATCCGCAGGTGATCGGTGAAGTCTGCATGGTCCTCGATAAGCCGGACGCTTTTTTCTCGCGTCAGAATCAGATCGTCTTCCAGGCCATGCTGGAACTCTTCGAGATGAACACGGGCATCGATGCCGTGACGCTGCTGGATCAGATTGCAAAAAACGGCGTGATGGAACAGGTGACGCCCGAATATATTCAGTCGCTGATCGATACCGTGCCGTCAGCCGCGAACGCGTCCTATTATGCCCGGATCGTTCGTGATAAAGCCCTTCTGCGGCAGTTGATCTCCGTCTGCACCAGCACGCTGACCGATTGCTATCAGGCCAGCGACGAGGCCAAGCTCATCCTCGACCGTGGTGAGAAGCGAATCTTTGATCTGGCGCAGCAGAAAATCAGCGGCAATGCGGCAGCTCTTTCAGATGTTCTTCAGGAAACTTTTGAGATGCTCGATCGCCATACCGGCGAGCATTTAACCGGCATCGCTTCGGGTTATATCGAACTCGATAATCTAACCTGCGGTTTCCAGCGTGGTGAGATGATTATCATCGCTGCCCGGCCCAGCGTCGGCAAAACCGCACTGGCGATGAATATCGTGGAACATGTCGGGGTGGACCTGCAAAAACCCGTTCTGGTTTTTTCGCTCGAAATGTCCAAGCAGCAGCTCGCCCAGCGGATGCTCTGCGCACGCAGTGGCGTTGATTCTCACAAGCTGCGCTCAGGAACCCTTTCCCAGGATGACCGGACCAAGCTGACCATGGCGGTCGGTGAACTTTCAGAAGGTAAAATTTTTATTGACGACACCCCCGGCCTCACCGCGCTGGACCTGCGGTCCAAAGCCCGGCGGCTCAAGCAGCAGCAGGGCATCGAGATGGTGGTGATTGATTATCTTCAATTAATGGAAGCCCCGCGTGAAGAAAGCCGCCAGCAGGAGATCAGTTCCATCAGCCGGAGCATCAAGGCGCTGGCACGCGAACTTGACGTGCCGGTCATCTGTCTCTCGCAGCTCAACCGCGAATCGGAAAAGGATAAGCGCCTGCCGCGCACCAGCGATCTGCGTGAGTCGGGCAGTATTGAACAGGATGCCGACGTGGTCATGCTGCTGCACCGGGAATCCGTCCTGCATCGCGGAGATGAGGATTGGGCGATGGAAAATCCTGATAAACTCAACGAGGCCAAGCTCATTATCGCCAAGCAGCGCAACGGGCCGTGTGATACCGTCACGCTCACCTTCCTTTCGGAAAGTACGCGTTTCGTGAATTATCATCCCAGCCCGGCATCGTATTAATGGTTGGCGTGAATGGCGAAACAATGCACGCACTTTTCTTCGGGGCCGTCTCGCTGGCCAAAACCACAGTTGGGGCAGGACATAACACTCCGCCCGCAAACATCGCGGCGCTCCGCCCCCTGCGGCGGCATTGTATGGAATTGCTTTTTTTAACTGAGCGAAGTATCTTTTTCGTGAATCGTATCTCGGGCTGACATCTCGGTCGCAGGCGCGGTGTCGGTTATGTAGCGGCGGATGGACATGGGGCGGTGTCTGGCGGCAGATACAGGTAATTCATCCATGCGTCCTGCTGCAATCATCTGCATAGATTTCATGACGCATTGTACAAACCGTGTGATGCGTAGTATCAATTGGCGACCTTTGGGCGGTGGAAAAAGATAGTTGGCTGACAAGGAAGGTGTCTATGATTCGCAGATTCGCATCGGATAACCATAGAAGCGGCGGCCGATGGCCCGGTTTCACCGCCGCGGCGCGGCGTCGGGCGGCACTGACCATTTTGATTGGCGCTGCAGTTTCGACCATCGCGTCTCTTCCCGGTGGCCATCAGGCCCTTGCGTCCACCACAGCTTCCGCCAACTGGGCCGGATATCTCGCCACGGCATCCGGAGGCAATACGTTCACTTCCATCTCTGGCGGATGGACCGTGCCTGCGATCACCAGTGGGTCGTCGTCGGCCGGCAGCTATTCATCCATCTGGGTCGGTATCGACGGTTTCGGTAACAATGCGCTGGAACAGACCGGTACTGAAGGAGATTACATTAACGGCGCTCCGCACTACGACGCCTGGTGGGAGATGATCCCCGCCCCCGAGACCGTCATCACCAGCATGCCGATATCGCCGGGGGATCGGATGTTTGCGAGCGTGCGGTACATTGGTGGTGGCAACTTCGTGCTCAGCCTCGATGACTTGACGACCAACACGAGTTTCTCAACCACTCAATCCAATCCGACCGCACCTCGGTCTACAGCCGAGTGGATCGCCGAAGCCACCACCGTATCCTCAAGCACAGGCACTGCCATTGCTCCAGTGGCAAATTACGGTACGGTAAAATTCAACAGCACCACGGCGTCGGTTAACGGAGCAGCCGCCGTCCCGATCAGTTCACTTGCCGGATACTCGGGTGTTGTCTTATCTCCGGCATCCAATACCAACTTTGGTGCCTATCCGTTTCCGCTCAACAGTAATGGACAGGGATTTACCGTGACGGTAACGCCGCCGGCAGCCAGCACGTTGATCTGGGCGCCAGCGGGGGCCGCCACCGGCAACGATACATCCGGAAACTGGGATACGACGACCACCAACTGGGTCGGTGCCAATGGTTCCAGCGCCTGGACCACGGGTGATTGGGCGGAATTTGGGGCCGGTACCACATCATCCGCTACCATTACCCTGCAGGCGGCGATCTCGGCGGCGGGTATCGCGTTCAATCCGGGCGGACCGGCTGGCGGAAATTATTACACCATCGCCAGCGCCGCCTCCGGTGATACGCTCACCGTTACCGGCGGGGCGATATTGGCCAATTCCAATGATGTCATTTCCGCCCCAATCGACTTCACCAATGGACTGGTGCTCAGCGGTATCGGTACACTCACCCTCACGGGCGCCAATACCAATACCGTCGGCACGACCATCAATCCCGGCGCTTCAATGCTGGTGAATTCCGGTGCGGCTTTCGGCACCGCCGCAGTACAGGATTTCGGCACACTCGGAATTGCCGGCGCTACGGGCACTCTGACGATCCCCAATAATCTCAGCGAGGGCCAGTCCGGGGCACTGGTTGTCCGTGTGGGCGGACCTCAGAATGGACAATTCGACCACTATACGGTGAATGGTACCGCTGCCTTAGCCGGCAACCTTACCGTCACCCTGCAGAATGGTTACGTTCCATCCAACGGCACATCGCTCAATGTACTGACCGCAAGCACCGTAACCGGAAATTTCTCATCCATTACGCTCACCCAGCACCCGATCGATCTCGCCGCGGCTACAACCGCTTCATCATCCAATATTAATCTCCTCTTCACCATCCAGATGCCGTCCCTGGTTCCCTATGCCCTGACGGCCAATCAGGCCGCCGTTGCACAATATCTCGACTCCACCGACGGCTATAACGGCCAATCGAATCCGTCTTCAGCCTATCTGCAGCTGATCAACGCCATCGGCAGCCAGTATTCGGCTCAGATTCCCTATACACTCGACCTGCTCTCTCCGATTGATTTGCAGGCATTTCCGCAGGTGGCGATTCAGAATGGGATCAATCTGGATCAGACCATCAGCAGTCATCTGCTCAATCTGGATGCAGGTGCGACGGGGTTTGACAGTTCCGGTTTCACCATGCTCAATCCGGGGCAGCAGGGGGGCAGTTCACTGGCGCTTGATCAGATGCTGCAGAACCAATCCCGCATGGTCACGCTGGATGCCGGTCTGCCGTCGTATCTGGGGTATTCCGCCGCCAATCCGTACAATCCGTCCGCCGCCGGCGGCCAACGGTGGAGTGCCTTTATAACCGGGGCGGCGCAGTTTGACAGCTATGCCGACACCAGCTCGATTGGCAGCTCCAATGTAACTACGGAAAATGCCACCCTCGGTGCCGATTACGCCTTCTTCAAATTTCTCTCCGTGGGCGCATTCTTCAACTACGATCACAGCGATATCAATCTGGACAGCTTCGGCTCCACCGGTGCGGTCGATGGCTATACGCCCGGCGTGTACGCAGACCTGCACGGGGCCCATTGGTTTCTCGACGGTATGGCGGCATACACCTACATGGACAACAGCGAAACACGGAATATCGCCATCAATAGTTATTCCGCCACAGCACACGGAAACTTCTCGGGCAGCAGCTACAACGGATCCGCCGATTTGGGCTACCGCCTATATTCAACCTCCTCCAACCCCTATTCACCGCTGCAGGGCTGGACCA
>JAJZKY010000338.1 GCA_021803885.1 Planctomycetota bacterium | reverse complement strand
CCATCAACTCGTGTGTCAGTCCCTGAAGGGGGCCCATTAACCGGAGAGCCGGATGCGGTAAATCCGCACGTCCGGTTCGGAGGGAGGGCCAGTCCGCAATAAAAGCGGACTTTCCTACCTCTATTTGTGACGAGTCCCCGCACGGCATGTAGTCCGGAAAAATTACCACGCCGGCTGGAGAAGCCTCCAGTTGACACGTTCCCGCGTAACAGTTGCCACACTCCACTTGGCTGTGATTTGAAGCGTCTTGGCGTACAATGACTTTAAGAAAACGCGTAAGCGGTTTTATTCAGGCGTGTAATGATATGTACCGGCAAATTCCCAATTTGATAACATTAAGTCGACTGGTGCTGACCACGCTATTTTTTATCACCATTAATGCAGCCAGCCATCAGCACAATATCCCCTTGTGCATGTGGGTTGCACTGCTTATTTTTTTGCTTGCGGTAGCCAGTGACGTACTTGATGGCTATCTGGCCCGCTCCTGGAAAGTCGAAAGCGCCTTTGGCCGTGTTGTGGATCCTTTTGCCGATAAAATTCTTATCTGCGGCGCCTTTATATTTTTTGCCACACCTCAACTCCTGCTACCGCATCTGGCCCTTATGCCCGTTGCCCAAGTTTATGAGCTTACCGGCGTGGCTCCATGGATGCCGGTTGTTCTGATAGCCCGGGAATTTCTGGTCACCGGTATTCGTGGATTGGCGGAATCCCAAGGCCTGGATTTTCGCGCCCTGTGGACCGGCAAAGTAAAAATGATAGTGCAATGCGCTGCCGTGATCGGGGTACTGGTATATCTGGCGCTGGCGTATGAAATTCATAATCAGCTGGTGCTGACGATATTCCGCTGGGCACGGAACTTCGCCATCTGGAGCATGCTGCTGGCAACAGTAATTTCCGCATGGCCATACATCTCCAAAGCCTGGCGTATTATCGATACCTGATAAATATGATAAATTCTCCGCGGACTTCATAAAAGGATAAACTTTATAATATGTCCATGCAGGAAAAACAAAATGTACCAGCGGAGGCAACGGCGGCCCATAATGCGATGAGTTCCGGTCCCAAACGATCCTCCTGGCGCAAATGGGTGATCACCGGCGGCGGGCTGGGTTTACTAAAACCTGCGCCGGGCAGTTGGGGAACTCTGGGGCCGGCGATAGTTTTCTGGATACTATTATGGGCCAGAGTGGCGGATCCCTGGCGCTCTATGGTGTGCCTGTTTGGAGCCATGATCGCGGGCATTTTAACCGTGCAACTCTCGCCATGGGCCATAAGGTATTTTGGCCGTGAAGACCCCGGCCCCGTGGTTCTTGATGAGTATTGTGGTTATTGGATCGCGTGTCTATTTTTGCCCCTGCCGAGAATCGCACTAAGTAACCTTTGGCACGCCTGGCTGGCCAGCGCCGCCGTGTACATTCTTTTTCGTCTTTTTGATACGCTCAAAGTTCCACCATGTCGGCAGTTGGAACACCTGCCCGCCGGGTGGGGCATTCTGCTTGATGACATCGCAGCGGGAATACAGGTCAATGTATTATTGCAGGTGGCCTTGCGGATTCCGCACTATTAAGTCATGCTGAAGACTGTGGCGGAGAATCTTTTTAACCGGAGATATTTCTCCCGATGCTGTAAGAAATAGGACCGTACTAAATTCCCGATTGGCCTTACCTATTGAATACTCCACCACCGGAAAAGCCGGTGGCTATATGACAGATGGTGGCACAGATATGACAAAGTTGAAAATAAAAATCTGCGGTATTACACGGATTCAAGACGCGGTGGCGGCGTTGGAGGCCGGGGCGGATTTTATCGGCCTGAATCTGTATGCCGGCCCGCGGAAAATTACGGTCCAACAAGCCGGCCAAATTCTTGCCGCCCTTCCGGGTGCGCCTGAGCACTCTGTGGCGCTGGTGGATTTAAGCACGCCGGAAGGATACGCCGTAGCCGACGAATTGGCACAGGCGTTTGGCGTGCGAATATTTCAGCTTTATGGCAATTTAGTGAATACAAGGCTGTTATCAGTACCACAGATTAAGTATTGGCCGGTATTTCATATCGCGCGACGTAATGATTGGCAGACGCTGTCGACGGTATTGAAAGCCAACCCATTTACCGCCGCAGCGGTCCTGCTGGATGCATTTTCAACGCGGGGCCATGGCGGAACCGGCACACGAATGGATATGGCCTTATTGGCTCAAACCAGAAACACCGGTGAATTACGTGGACTTCCGCCAGTCATATTGGCCGGTGGTTTAACGCCAGCCAATATTGCGGAAGTATTAAGCGCTCTGCGTCCCTGGGCGGTGGATGTGTCCAGTGGTGTAGAGTACCCAAGACAACCGGGAATAAAAGATCCTGTGAAGATAAGCGCCTTTATTGGCGCGGTTCGTGCCGCCGATAAGAATGGGAATACCAATACTAACCGGGAAAGAATTTCATAAACACCGGCGATTGGCGAAAATGGCGTAGCGCAGATAAAATGATTGTTTGTTACCAGCGATGGGACGTGGGTAATGCCGGGATGAGGCGATTACCGCGCTGTAGAATCGGGCGTTACATTGCTTATGTGTGTGGCAATATGGTCAAAGGTTTCGCCAGCGCGCTATTGCGATATATTTTTTTTGAGTTCCCTTAATTTCAGGAGACATTGAATATGCATCTATATAAGCATTCTCTTATTGCCGCCGCTTTGGCGTGCATGTTACTGACCAGTGGTCATGTTCTGGCCGCGGATTCCTCCGCCCATAATGCGACCGCGGATGCGCGCTTGCTTGCCCGCATTCCCGCCGACGCTCAGGCTGTAGTGATTATTCATGATATGGGGGCCTTGGATAAAAAGATCGCACGTCTGGCGCAAAAACTGAAAATTCCCGTCTTACCGCCCTCGTTGCGAAGCATTGAAAAAAAAATGAATCTGCCGCGTGGACTTGACGCGCACGGTACCGCCGCCATTGCCGAAATTGCCACTGGAATTAACGGCCGCACCTCGTATTCCGTCATGATTTTGCCCACGCAGCATCCTAAGGCGGCTATCACCAATATGAATTTTTCCACCGGTGCCGATGGTCTGGCTCATGGACAATCCGCAAATGGCCGGGATATTTATGCCATGGCCGGCCACCACTGTATTATGGTATCACACAATCGTAGTGCCTTATTGCAGTTCAAATCCGTCAACGCCGCTTTAACACCAATGCTGACCGCATCTGAGCAGCCGCTGGCGGCAAGCTCGGATGTCTGTGTCCTGCTGAATGTTCCAGCCATTCGTAAGCCGATCGAACTGGCTCTGGCCAAATCCGGTCATGGCAACATGGCCGCGACCGGTGCCACGGGCGAAAGCGGCCGCGGATCAGAATTGAAAACCATCGCCAAACAAATTGGTCTTCGTCTGGTAAAAGACACTCATTCCGCCCTGCTGGCACTGCGTATTTCACGGGCGGCCATCAGCATCTCCATGGTTTCAGATGAAAAAGCGAATTCACACATGGCGCAAGTGCTGGATTGCCTGCGGCCACTGCCGGTCAAACCTTTGCGAGGTCTACCCAATTCCACGCATTTTGCGGAAGCTGCCGCCTGCAATATTAATGGCCATCTGGCCGCCACACTTCTGGAACAATGGGCGATTGGAGCGGCTAAAGACTCCACGCCCGGAGAGGCCGAAAGCCATCAGTTTTCCAAAGTACTGCAACAAATTGCCGCATTGCTGAAATCAGGCTCGCTTGGTAATACACTGGTGAATGTATCGTCCCATACAACCGGGCCTATCATGTCATCCGTAGGGTTGATGTCATCGCAGCACCCCGCAGTCATGGCCGCATTGATGCGGCACTTGCTGATAAGTGAAACCCGTTGGCTTACCAAGTTTCAATTTAACATGGGAACGGCTTTGCGCTACCGCACCACGGTGGAACCACATGCAGTTACAATTGCGGCCGTACCCTTTACGGTTATTAAACAATCCATGATACCGCCTGCCACAGGTAATGAGGAAGCCCATGCGATACGTGCGGCCATGAAAATGCAACAGGCTCTGATGGGTGTTGCCAGCCAAACATATTTTATCGGCAACAATGATCAGCAACTGATTGTTGGCGGAAACTGCAGCCATAAACTCATCGCGGATACAGTTCACGCATCCGCGACGGGATCGGATCAACTGGAATCCAACCCGCAGATCGTTGCGGCGGAGAAACATATCCTCAATAATTCATCAATGGTTATGTATCAAGATTGGTCCCCCGTGATTGCCGCCTTGACGCAGCGCGTCAAAGCTATGGCCAAGATGAACAGCCCCATGCTGCAGATGCCAGCCACCACACCGATGTCCATCAGCGTAGCAGTCATGAACAATACCCTAACCGGCCAATGGCGCATGCCTATGGATAATCTGGAGCAACTTTCCATGCGGATTCATGCCTTACTGCCACTGGTAATGATGATGGAAATGCAGGCCATGCAGGGCGATCAGGGTGGAAATCCGCAATAAAGTAAAGGCTCAGGACGGGACGGATAAAAACTGCAAAACCAAAGTGTAACCGTTCACGAAGGTGGCGATTCGACTGCTATTAAATCCACCGTAGCAAGCCGGTGGACTGTTTTTACATCACCAGCACCGCCCGGAATCGCACTTTGTTGGCCATCATCTGGTCATACGCCTCCGCGGCCCTCTCCAGTGGGAATTTTTCCACCATCACTTGAATACCCGTCAAGGCCGCAAAATTCATTGTATCCTGTGAATCCATCGCGGTTCCCGATGGCCAGCCGGAAATTGATTTAGTTGCGCCAATCAGTTGCAGCGGTAAAATAGGCAGTGTGTCCGTGCCTACTCCCACTACTACCAGTCGTCCGCCAGTTCCCAAAGCCGCAATCAGAGGTTGCATGGATTTGCTGTCCGGAGCTGTGGCCAAAATAACGTGCGCGCCGCCCCATTTTTGCAAGGCCTGAGCCGGCGACTCTTTGGAAGTATCAACATATTCATGCGCTCCAAGTTTGGCCGCCAATTCACGCTTGGCACTGGAACCAGAAATAGCCACCGTATGAAATCCCATCGCCCGCGCAAACTGCACTCCCAGATGGCCCAGGCCGCCCAGGCCCTGTATGGCCACTACATCACCGGATCGCGCGCCGCTGTTGCGCAGGGCGTTGAAAGTGGTCACGCCCGCACACATTAAGGGAGCGGAATTGCCGGGATCCAGATTTTCAGGGACCAGAGCGGCAGCCTCCTGCGGAACAACACAATATTCCGCATAACCGCCGTCATAACTTATACCGGCAATCTGTTCCTTATTACAATGAATAAAATCTCCCCGGCGGCACGCATCGCAGACAAAACAATGCCCGCCATGCCAACCCACACCAACTCGCTGTCCCAGACGAAATGTTTTGACCGACGCTCCAACAGCATCAATCGTACCAATAATTTCATGGCCCGGAATACGTGGATAACGGATACCCGGAAACAATCCTTCTTTGATAAACATATCGCTGTGGCATACGCCGCACGCTTCAATTTTAAGCCTGATATCCCGCATTCCGGGTTCCGGTACAGGCCGCTGCACCAACTCGAAGGCTCCCTTGGCTCTGGAAACTTGAACCGCGCGCATCGTCGCCATATTAAAACTCCACATTGGGACATACATCCGGACCGCTCCGGATTAAACAACAATCATTATAGACAGCTTACAATCCAAAATCTTCACACTGATGGAGTCTGTATGGATGCGATCATGTTTTGATCTAGTGCTCTGTCACGCCTACAAATTAGGGTTGACGGAGGGCCAGGAGGTTGTGGGCGCGAAGCGAGGAGGAAAG
>JAJZKY010000337.1 GCA_021803885.1 Planctomycetota bacterium | reverse complement strand
TCCGGGCTTGACGGGCTTAACCGGATTGCGGAGATTTTTACCCAAGCCCGGTTTTTAAGGAGGTGCCCCATGAAAGGCACAACGGTATTGGTGGCCGCAGCGCTGCTGACGGCGAGTATTGGATTGCCGGTAATGGCCGGAGCCGGAATTACGCCCCATTCATTTGCCGGCGCTGTGGCGACAACGAGCGCCAAGCATCCGCAGGGCAATGCTAAATCGCCAAATGGCAGTCACCCCGGTTGCAAGCCGGGCGCCAAGGGTGGTCCGAAGGCCCCACCTACCAGCCAACCCGGCTGCTGCCGCTGAATGTGGTTAGCGGTGGAAGCGCCAGTCCCGGCTTACCCGGATGATCGTGCAGGCCGGTGCATCACAAGGCCTGCACGGTTCTGGTGGATTGGGCATAGTTCAATGGAATGCCGCACGTCACGCGGAAGAATGGAGTTTTTATGGTTTCCTGTTGTGGTAATGGCGGATGTGAAGATTCCGCTGGAACCTTGATTATCATCGGTGGCGGATCAGCGGCCTTTTCCGCCGCGACGCAAGCGGTGGAACTTGGGGCCGGAAAAGTCACCATCATCAATGATGGTCTGCCGACCGGTGGAACATGTGTGAATGTCGGCTGTGTGCCATCCAAAACCCTGATCCGCGCGGCGGAATCGCTGCATCGCGCCACCCATAACCCGTTTGCCGGCATGAAGACCAGCGGAATCCTGGCAGATTTTTCCGCCGTTATTGAACAGAAGCGTCAACTGGTCGCTGAACTGCGGCAAGCCAAATATGTGAATGTGATCCGTGATTTGCCGCAGGTGCAATTGGTTAAGGGGCACGCCCGGCTGCTTGATGCTCACGCCGTAGAGATCAATAAAATGCGCTTAACCGCAGAACACATTCTCATAGCCACCGGCGCCACAGCCGCAATACCCGAAATTCCGGGATTGGCCGAGGCTGGTTATCTGACCAATGAATCGGCCTTTGAATTGGAAACCCTGCCGGAATCATTGATTGTCCTGGGCGGGCGGTACATCGCATTGGAATGCGCGCAGATGTTTGCACGATTGGGCAGTCGCGTGACGGTGCTGCAAAGATCAGAGCGTATTTTGCCTGCAGAATCAGAGGACATCACCAATGCCTTGACCGGCTATCTCGCCGCGGAAGGCTTGGAAATTCTCACGGGTGT
Source organism: Planctomycetota bacterium (assembly GCA_021803885.1). Next base: position 4,637 of record JAJZKY010000337.1, on the reverse strand, counting down.
TGCCGTTGAGCAGGTGCATCGTGGAAAGCAGGGCGTGGTGGTACGGGGGAAAATCAACGGTGAAAAAAGGGAATTTACGGCGGCACATATCCTGGTGGCCACGGGGCGCAAACCCAACACCGGCAACATGGGGCTGGAACACGCCGGTGTGTCGCTCGACGGGCATGGCTTTATTCAGGTAAGTCCAACGCTGCAAACCACGCTTGCAGGTGTGTGGGCGGCGGGTGATGTGCTGGGACAGAATATGTTTGTCTACACGGCGGCGTACGAAGGGGCGCTGGCGGTAGAAAACATGCTAACCAAAGCGGATCGGGTGGCGGATTACACCGCCTTGCCTTGGGTGATCTTCACAGATCCGCAGGTTGCGGGCGTGGGCATGGACGAGCGGCAAGCCCGCGCGGCCGGCCACGACGCCGAAGCTGCAACATTGCCGTTAAGTTACGTTCCGCGCGCCATTGCCGCCCGTGATACCCGTGGCCTGATCAAACTGATCCGCGATAAGAAAACCGATCTGTTGCTTGGCGCCCGGATTCTCGCTCCGGAAGGTTCTGAATTGCTGATGGAATTAGCCATGGCCATCAAGTTCGGCATTACCGTGCAGCAGTTGCGGGAAAGCTTCCATGCATATCTGACCCTGGGTGAAGGCGTGAAACTGGCGGCGATTGCTTTTGGCAAGGATGTGGCGCAACTGAGTTGCTGCGCCACGTAAATGGTCTTTTTTATAAAAAAGAGGTGTATGATGAACACGCATAATCAATCCAATAATACCGGCGAAAATTGCTGCACGCCCAAGCCTGCATCGCCCGGCGCCAATCCGGACCAGATCGCGCCGAAAACCTGGTCCGCCGGGGCGGTGGCCATTGGCGCGGCCATACTTTCTTCCGCCTGCTGCTGGTTGCCGTTGGCTCTGCTGGGGATTGGCGTATCGGCTGCGGGGCTGTCCAAGTTTATTCTCGGCGCACGGTGGGTATTTGTCGTGATCGCCATCGCGGCCTTGGGCTTTGGCTTTTATTTCAGCTACCGCCGTAAGGCGGTCTGCGCACCCGGTGAAGCCTGTGCTCCAAGCGCTCTGGCACGGTTCAACCGTGTGATGTTGTGGGTGTCCGCGGTGCTGGTGCTGGCGTTTGCCACGTTTCCATATTACAGCGCCCCGCTGCTGCAAGCCCTGGGCCAGGGTGGCAATAAAGTCTCTTCAAACTCCAAGCTACCGGCCCAGACAGTGGCCAAGGCGCCATCCGCGACGATGACGGTCACCAAGGCTGCGGGCGTCGCCACGGCACAACTTCGGGCTTATGCCTATCAGATAAAAGGTATGGATTGCCAAGAATGTGCCGATGGCTTGCAGGCTGCGATTGCCAAAATGCCTGGCGTAAAAAAAGCCACGGTGTCTTATCAAAATGGTGCCGCCCAGGTACAGGCGGTCGCGGGCTTTGACCCGCAAAGCGTAGCCAAACGCATCAGCGGTATCGGGTACAAAACGACGCTGGTCGGCCCGGCGCCGACAACAAAGCCGTGTTGTCGGTGAGAAGCCGGAGCCTGCCAACAGTTTTGAAAAAGGCCTTGGCCCCGTACCAAGCTGCATGGCCGAAAGTTATGCAACGCAAGTTCGGGACAAGAATACGATGATTTCCGGAGAATCTGCGACGATGATGGATGGATGACGGAAAAAAGCGAGCGTCCTCGAGCCATGTCCTGCGATTTTATCCGGCGGATCCATGTGCCGCTGCTTGCCGCCTGCGCCATTGCCCTGTGGCGGAACTTTTATGCCGCAGGGCAACGCGCACATATTGCTGTAAGCTTTGCCGGCCCGCCGCGACCAACTCCCTGTAACCGGCCCGTACACTTGGGGCCACTGTGACCCAATAGCCGGTATAGTAAGGTGCGATGAGGTTAACGATGCATTCACGTCGGCAGTCAGAATCGCCCTGGACCGTTCTGGATACTCTCCGCTGGAGCCGGTTTCACACCACGATGACCCTGGCCTTGGGCATCGGATGGCTCTTTGACGCTTTCGAGGTCAACCTTACCGGTGGTCTATTGGGAATTCTCAAAGCCCAGTGGCATTTATCCAATGAGCAGGCTTCGCTGATCACTTCATTGTGGCTGGCCGGAATCATGGTTGGAGCCGTGCTGTTTGGCTACTTGGCGGATCGTTTTGGCCGCAGGAAGCTTTTCCTTTTTACACTCACCATTTACTCCATTTTCACGCTTTGTTCGGCGCTTTCGCCCGGGTTCACGTGGTTTATGATATTCCGCTTTTTAACCGCGGTCGGCGTGGGGGCCGAATATTCGGCCATCAACGGCGCCATCGGCGAATTGCTGCCGGCCAGGCATCGCGGCCGGGCCGCAGCCATTGTCATGAATTTCTGGCCGGTCGGGGCGCTCCTGGCGGCGCTGGTCAGCATTCTGTTTTTAAGCCTGATTCCTCAGCAGGCCATCGCCTGGCGCGTGGGCTTTGGCCTGGGGGCGGTGGGCGGGCTGTTTGTGGCGTATTTCCGCCGGGTGCTGCCGGAATCGCCGCGCTGGCTTTTTTCACGCGGGCGACGCCGGGAAGCGTCGGCCGTGATGGCGCACATCGCCCAATCCGCCGGCCAACGCCAGGCGACATCCGGCGCAACCACCATGCTCTCCGACCAAACTCCTTTGCCCGCTGCCGCCGGAACTGTGCTGGCCAATCTTTGGCAACTCGCCAGCGAGTATCCATTTCGTTTGCTTTTGGGATGCGCCTTGGACCTTTCCGAAGCGTTTGGCTATTACGGCATTTTTACCTTTCTGGCATTGGTGGTTTTGCCCCAGGTCCACATTGCCGACACGCGGATCCCCTGGTTTTATTTTTTTGGCAACGTCGGAGCGCTAGCCGGTGGGCTGTTGATGGCCTGGAAATTTGATCAGATGGGCCGCAAAATCACCGTTCCGCTGTTTTATATACTGGCGGCCTTGACCAGTGTGCTCATGGCCCCCGCCGCCGCCACCCACTCGCCGATCGTGGTGCTGGTGGCTTTTATGGCCGCCAATTTCTGTGCCACCGGGGCGTGGACCAGCGCCTATCCTACTTTTTCAGAAATCTTTCCCACGCATCTGCGGTCCACCGGCATCGGCGTTTCCGTGGCCGTTGGGCGCATCGGCGCGATGGCATCCGGCCCGCTGCTGGTGGCGGTTTCCAAAACTGCATGGGGCAACGCCGGTGTATTTGGCCTGATGGGGTTCCTGTGGCTGGCCGGCGCGCTGATCATGATTCCATGGGGAATCTGGGGAGTTGAAGGTTCCGGCACACCCCTGGAAAAAATGGTTGCTGTTGTGCCCGTGGGCCTCACCTAAATATTTCAAGGAACAATGCCATGACCAGTCCAACCACCCCTACCTTGCCCGATGGCTCCGCCGCGTGGCCTATGGCCGTGATGGGCGGCGCTTATGGCAACGTGCCGGCCCTGCAAGCCTGCCTGGACGATGCCCGCGCCCAGGGTTGCCGGACTATGGCCTTTATTGGTGATGCCATCGGATGCTGCGGCCATTCTTCTGAAATACTGGCCATGGTCTACCGCAATTTCTCCATTTTGGTGGCGGGCAATCACGAACAACAGGCGGCCACCGGCCAAACCACCTGCGCCTGCGGATACGCATCAGCCGAAGATGAAACCATCGGTTGTCAGGCCTTTGCGCTGGCCTTGCGCGATCTATCGGAAGATCACCGCCGCCGGCTGCGCTTATGGCCCTCGGCAGCAACCGTCCATACGCCCGCGGGGGCGGTGCTGTTGTGTCATGGCAGTCCCGAGCGCACCAATGAATTTCTCTACACCTCTCAATTTTCTCCGGGCCGCTGGAAGCAATTCCTGGAAAGCCGGAACCTGGTCGGTTTTGTATGCACCCACACCGGATTGCCCTGGACCCACCGTGTCGGCCTAACTCATTTTGCAGCCAATTGTGGAGTTGTGGGCAAACCAGATCACGACGCTCAGCCGACCGTCCATTACGCCACCCTCCACGCAACCCCCTGGGGCGCCATCACCGTGGCAATCCGGGAGGTACGGTATAATCATGGGGCCTGGGCCAAGCAGCTTCGTGGAGAAGGTGTCCCCAATGTATTTGTTGCGCCATTGGAAACCGGAATCTGGACCACCGGATTATCCAGTCTGCCCGAATCGGAACGCCTGGTCCATTCCGGCCAGCGTTGTTGCGGCGTAACCATACGTCCCAATCGCCGTCAGCCCGGCTATGAAAGGACTTTGCCATGAAACTATCCATTCTCAATCCTCCAACCTCCAATCGCTTTGATCAGCGCCTTGGCGAGGCCGGCACGGATCAACTCCTTGGCTTAAGCATCCGCACCGTGCAGGTGAACATTGGGTTAAAATGCAATTTGGCGTGCCACCACTGCCATGTGGAATCATCGCCCCGGCGCACGGAGGAAATGACCTGGGAAACCATGGAATTGGTGCTAAGCGCCGCTCAAAAGGCCCAGGCCGCCACCCTGGACATTACCGGCGGCGCGCCGGAAATGAATCCGCATTTCCGCCGCCTGGTAGACGCTGCGATCGCTCAGGGGCTGGCGGTGATGGTGAGAACCAATCTGACCATCATGCGCGAAGCCGGCTATGCCGATCTGTCGGCCTTCTTCGCCGGCCGGGGTGTACATCTGG
>JAJZKY010000336.1 GCA_021803885.1 Planctomycetota bacterium | reverse complement strand
TGGCGAAAATAAGTGCAAGCGGTGCCCCAATTTCACCGCGCCGGGGGCAATGAAGCGTTGCGTTTAAATCGATGCGTTTGAGAATAATCCCCTCGATAATAATGATGGCCAGTGTGAAAGCGTCCAGCGCAACGGCACCCCATACCATGGCGGGGTAAAGGGCCGCGGCCAACGCGCAACCTGCGGCCAGTGCCAGCGCGATGAAGCTCATTTTGCCCGGTACTATCATCGTGGAATTTCCTGCTTGGAGACCAGATCGGCCAGTACGGCCGTCTTGTCGGTTCCCGATATTTCCGCATCGGCGGTAAGCATCATGCGATGTTCCAGCACCGGATTAAGGACACGCAGCACATCGTCAGGCGTGACAAAATCGCGGCCCTGCACAAGCGCCCAGGCTTTGGCGGATGTCAGTACCGCGATCGATGCCCGCGGCCCCCCCACCGAGCTGGATCGATTCATGATCGCGCGTGGAGCGGACGATCCGGAGGATGTAGGCCATAATGCCCGGTTCCACACGCACCCGATCCACCACACGCTGCAAACCGATTACGCCATCAATATCCAACAGGGGTGAAATATTTCCCACATCGAGTTGGTCGGGGGGATGCCCGTCGTGGACCGCCTTTAATATCTCACCCTCAGCTTCCACTGGCGGATAACCCACGCGAATTTTCATCAGGAATCGGTCCTGCTGGGCTTCGGGCAGGGGATAAGTACCCTCAAATTCAACCGGGTTCTGGGTGGCAAATACGGTAAAGACAGGCGAGAGCAGATGCCGCACGCCGTCGATGGTGGCGTGGCGCTCGGCCATAGCCTCCAGTAATGCCGCCTGCGTTTTAGCTGGCGACCGGTTGATTTCATCTGCCAGCAGCAAATCGGTGAAGATCGGGCCACGATGCAGGTGAAATTCATTGGTTCCCGGCGTAAAAATGGTGGTACCCAAAATGTCCGACGGCATAAGATCGGGTGTAAACTGCACCCGTTTGAAGCGGCTTGAAAGCAGCATCGCCATCACCCGCACTGAAAGCGTTTTGGCTGTGCCCGGCACACCCTCCAGGAGCCCATGGCCACGGGCCAGAAGTACAGTCAGCATCAGATCGATCACATCCGCCTGTCCGCGGATAATCTCCGCCATCCGTTGACGGATACCCCGTATCCCTTCTATGGCCGCGCTGTAATCGGCTTCATGATTTTCGGTCACGCTTAATCTCCTCACATAAAATGGCCGACTGCGTCAGTAATCTTGCGCAGTGCAGTTTTTGTGCCCGCTGTGGGCGGTTTTTACCATCGGTGGCTTTAAGGAAGCGTTCAGCATCCGAAAGCAATGCGCTGGCTCTGCCCTGCAAATCAAAACGCAGGCGACTGACAGCTACGACAACATTTCCGGGTGGAACTTTCATGCAGGCGGCGAGGCGCCGCTGAACCTCGGCTGCCACCCCCACACAAAAATCAGCATCCGACATGGATTGCTGATAAAGCCGTCCCAGTGTGGCAATCTGCTCCACATTCGATGCCACCACCGCCCTGTTGGAAGGATGTTGCCGATGCGAAAACCGCCGCGCTGCCCATAGCACCGCCACCAGCAAAACCAACACCTGCACACCGAATGCGTCGAGTCCAAATTGTGAAAACATTTCCAAAGTGGTCAATTGGCCACCAATCCCCAACCCCCATTCATTAAATATGACCGGTTTAGGGCCGATAATGCTCATTAAAAAATTCAGATTGGAACCAAGGTTGATTCCGCCATTCAGCAGAGGCCATGGCGATCCAAGCAGGACGATGTGCCCTTTGCCGCAGGGGCGTTCAATCGCCAGTGCCTGGTGCTGATACATCAGCAACGGATGCCAGACCGGTTGGCGGCCGGACTGCCAACCCGTGAAGCGACTGGGCATTGCCAGCCAGACGGGCGGCTGCACGCGAGCGTTTGATGCATGGGCCGGCGACGAATTAAACGCCTGCCAGCGCGCCGGGATCAGAATGGAGTTGTACCACTTCGGATTGCGATGCGCACTGTAGAATTTATCGACTTGCCGCAGATGCATTTCTGGCGGAAGTTGCGTTGGTTTGAAGCCGTGCTGAATGTGCTTTTTGCCGGTCGGTTTGGGGTTTTTGATCTCTGGTTCGGCATTCCGATGCTTACTGTCGCGAGCCGCCGACGGCCTGGCTGGCGGTGCGTTTGCGCCTTGGTGCCCAATAATACCGGCCGCGTTTTTCAGTTTGTGCGGGAGTGATTGGCTTTTTTTACCCGGGCGGGCCAGCGGGGCAACGCTCAACCCTTCGTGTCTGGTGAGATGCGTATTGTGATAGGTGACCTCGAGGAGCGTATTGCCCCGCCGCACCCATCGCATTAGTCGTGGGTGATAGTGCGTGGAAAGAGTTGCGGACAAAAGAAGATGGCCACCCGACCGCGGTGGTTGAATATCAATTAATACACCCTTCCATTTTTTGTTCATGGCCGGGTGTTTCAGCAATCGTACGTGTGTGCCGCCGTCCTGCAAATATTGTCGAAATGCCGCCATGCCCAAGGGGTCGTAGCGGTAAACGGAAAACAGCGGCACACTTCGCCCGGCCTGCAGATTGACCAGCAGACTTTCCGTCAGCAGCCAAAGGAGCAATGCGACCAGAGCACCCACAGCCAACCAGACTTGCACCTTACGCATGGGCCACCGGCGGCTTGAGCAGCACCTTCATTTGCATATCAATCCCCGCCCGGGTTTCTGCCGGAACCGGCTTATCGCCGTACCAGACGCGGTCGAAGATGTCAGTTAAGGTGGAAAAGATTTGAATTTCCTCCCTGGGACCACGATACCGATTGACATACGCATGATTGGTAAGCGACTTGCGAAAATGAATTCGACCCGTCTCATGCAGACCAGAGAGCAGGGCCAGATACATGGCCCGATAGGCCATTCGCCAATCGCCGTCCTGTCCCAACTGCTGCGCCAAGCTCAGCCACGCATCGGCATTTTGCGCCAAGGCATCGCCCTCGTTGAGTGCTTTTTTCACATTGACCACCGGAGGTACGACCGCTGATTCTTCCGCCGTTCCCCGCCGCTGACTCCAAATTGTCCACACAATCCAACCACCAAGCCCCATGGCAACGAGCGCGAGCACGCACAGGAGCAATTTTCCAAAAGCGCCGGCGGCCGAACCCAAACCCCATGCCCCGGATGCACCATCACGATGGCCATAGTGTTCATTCCTCCCGTTGCTTGTTCTTTTAATGTGCCATTTCCAATGCAGCCACTTCAGCAGCGGATTAATAATGGTGCGTTTGAAGTTGTGATACATGCGGTCAAGTAACTTAAACACGGGGTTATGGGTCGCTGTGCGATAACCGTGATGAATTCTCCAGCGCCGGTATTGCGGCAATTGGAGAATCCGGTCCAATCGCCTGTGTGATACAGCCGATACCGCCAGCCCCCTCGACGGCACCCATGTGACCGCCAGTACGAACCATAGCAATATCAAAGCACCCATCCTCATGACGATGATTCTCCTGCCATCGCCAGCAGACGGGCCTTCAGGTCTGCACCCGTCTGGCGGAACCCAATTTGCTGACTTAGCAGAACCCCCGCCGCAATCCAAAACATATCGATCGGCACCAAACACAACGCAGAGACGGCAAAACCAAAGGCGCGGCTTTGCACCATAAGCTGCAAATACATGTCGTGAATGCCCAGGAATGATGGCAATATGGGTTTGGCGATCAAAGCGAGGAAGGCATAGGCCGCCCCACTGATCACCAAGTAAATTAACGCCATCATAAATAGACCGGCGATGATACGGGGAAGGGAATAGGGCATACCGATGAGACGACGGACGGTAGAAAAGTTCATGTTTGGCTGATCCATGACAAACGGGGCCGCCAAGGTGGAGCCAATCAAGGAGGCCATGGATGGAATAAGTGCGATGAAGGCGGCAGAGATGCCAATTCCACAGAGCATAAACTTAAGCACGATAATGCTCCACATTCGACGCCAAAGCGGCAGATTCAATTTGGGCGATATGGTCAACAATAACCGACGCTGCATGACGGCGAGCACCACCCACCGCCAGGGGAATGCCAGCGTCGCCAACACTGCACCCATCAAAGCCAAACCCGCATCATGAGCGCTTATGGCATTAAGACCCACAATTAAAGCCAGCGCCAGCGGCGCATTGGCCAAGATGTAAGCGGGCACAAACCATCCGGCAGAATCGCGGGTCAATTCAATAGCGCTGTCCATCAAAGCGGCGAATTGCTCTGATTCAGGAAAGTAATCTTCGGCAGACAGCGACAAAAGCTAATTCTCCTCCATTACAGGGCGCTGGAGACGCCCATCTATGTAACCGCCCCGGCGTCAGCGGTGCTGCATCAGATGAATAAACAGCAAATACAGGCACGCGCCCATCTCAATAGCCACCAGCGGCGAAAGAAGCGAGAAGATCAACAGCCACATATTTCGCCACAACCATAGACCCCGGCCCGACGCACTACGCGACCGTCGCAGGATTTCCAATCCCTCGCGGCTGTAATTGACGCCATCGTATTGTGTTGAACATTCAGTGCAGATGGGACGGTGGGTGATGACACAGCGACCGACTGCAAGTCGATCCGGATGATTAATACAATAATCTCGCTTGAGCGACATAAAATTTACATTACCGTTGGACGCTGTAAACCAATCAAATAAAGCCTATGCGAGATTGCAGTTGACCGCAATATTGACATGGAGCCGGCGATAGATGCCTTCGCGACACATTCTGTCGCAGGCAGCCATTTCCGGTGTATCGCAACATATTCTTGGCGGCTGGCCCGCACCATGGCCCTTGCTCATACGGCCATCGACTGATGTCATTGCCTGCACGCCGATGGCGCAACGCCAACCCGAGCCATATTCATCAAATGCGGCAAGGTAAGTTCAAGGGCGGCGGCCATATGATTCACCCTCCGCCAATTGAAGTGAGTGTGGCGATCACTTTCGGCGGGTGGCGAAGAGCTCGGCACCAATGGTGTAAAAAATCTTGGTCCCCGCACCAATGACACCCCGAATCGTGCCAGAAATTTTGGACCGTCCAATCCGGCGTCGGTAGTCGACCGGGACTTCTATAATGCGCAACCCCGCCACCACGGCCCGTATTTGCATTTGAACCGTCCAGCCGAAGTTTTGATCATCCATATTGAGCCGATCGTAAGCCGTTTTGCGAATCGCACGAAAGGGCCCAAGGTCGGTATAACGGTGATGCCACAGTAAACGAATCAGGAAGCATGCCAAAAAGCCGCCAAAGCGTTGCTGCGGCAACAGGGCACCGCGCTGGCGCTTGCCCATGGTGCGGGACCCGAGAACCATATCCGCCCGGTCATCTGCAATGGGTGCGACCAAAGCGTCCATGTGCTGCGGGTAGTCGCTCAAATCACCATCGACAAAAACTAAAATGTCGGCATCGGTGGCGGCGGCGCATCCCGCCAGGCATGCACGCCCGTAGCCGCGCTCCGGCACATGAATCACCTCGGCACCTGCGGAGGCTGCCTCCTGCGCGGTGGCATCGGTGGAGCCGTTATCGCACACGATGATCCGCTTAACCCAACGCGGCACGGCCCGCACCACCTGCCCGATGGAGGCCTGTTCATTAAGGGCAGGGATAATTACGACCACGGATCGGCCGGAAAGCTTCAATTCGGTGGCATCATCCATCACAAAGCCCCCGGCAACTTGGGGTTGGTGGCTGGGACGGCCGGTGCGACCGGGGGGAACCATCGGAGCGTGGGAATAAAGGCCTCAAGAATAAACAGCAGGATAATCGGTGCATGTTCAACCCATATCAATCCAGGATAAATATAACT
>JAJZKY010000335.1 GCA_021803885.1 Planctomycetota bacterium | reverse complement strand
CCGCAGCAGCTCAGCTGGAATGGGTCGCTATGAAAAGCTTTGCATAGTTGCGTCCTGTGCATAGGGGTCGTGAGTTGACGGTCGCGGCACCAGAATTTCTCGAACACTGACGGGAGGCGCGCCGGCCAGTGTACTGCGTGGCGTTTCGGAGTTCAGAGACACTGCCCAAACGGACCTGTGTCCTTCCGGTGAGGTGTGTTCAACCAGCTGAGCTGCTGCGGCATGATCTAGATCACTCCGCAGCGCGCGCTGGGCTGCCGTGCGTGTGGGACACTGGCCACGGGCCGACGGCTCAGCCAAAGGAGCCGAGCAGTGCTGTCGGAGAACCGGAGAGTTGGTGGCGGGTCGCTCGCAACCAGCTGAATTCGATCTTGTTTTTTGGAAAGTGGTAGCGGGGGCGTGATTTGTATTTTGCACACCCTTGATTTCATTGACGTTCAGCTGCGGTGACGGGACGACTGAGCTTCGAATCGCCTGCAACTACGATGGCATGCCAGCGTACTGGCTGGCGCGATGGCGCTCGCTTCGAAGGGCAGTCCGCCTTGGCGGCCACGCTGGGAGCCCCGTTCGAGCGATCTCTTATTTAAGAAAAAAGGACCAGAATGTCCTATAATTAATAAAATCTTCGCTCTAGCAAGAAAAAATGGGCACCGTCGGTTATCAGTTCCTGCGTGAATCGCTCGGGTTGAATGTATTTGCGCCCGAGCGACCCGCCATGGTGAAGCCCGTGACCCGGGTTGAGCCCACGGACGGCTTCCTGGCCATTCCTCGAAACGTGGCACCAGAATCAGACGACCCTATTGAACATATTCTGTTCGCGCTCAAGCACGAGGGTGTCGACCTCCAGATCCTGGCTGAAGCCCTCCCGAAAGTCGAACCCTCCGCTTTGCTGTCTGAAGCTCGCCGGCTGCCCAGCGGCACTTACATTCGCGTGGCCTGCCATCTATGGGAGCAGTTCACCGGGAAGCAACTTACCGAGCTGCCGGAAATCGCCGGGCCGACGGCTGAACTGTTCGACCCGCGCCGGTATGTGACGGGCCCGCCACGACGCGATGCGCGCTGGCGCGTGGCGTTCAATGGGCTCGGTACCGTTTCGTACTGTCCCACTATCCGCCGCACTGACCGCATAGAGGCGGCAATGCGATCCGACATTCTCGGCCGCACCAAGGCTTTTGCCGACGCGCTGGGCAAGAGCATGTTGGACCGGGCACTTGCGTGGGCGTACCTGCACGAAACGGAGGACAGCTTCGCCATCGAGCGTGAGACGCCGAGTGAGGATAAAGCCCGAAAATTCGTTGCACTGTTGCATCAGGCGCATGACGGTAGAGCTCTATCCGAGAATTACCTGGTCGAATTGCAGAATTCGGTGCTGACCAATCCATATGACATGGCGGCTGCCTTCCGGACCGAGCAGAATTGGCTCCGTGGTCCAGCCCGCGGTGCGGCAGGCGTTACCTACGTGCCGCCTCCGCCCGACATGGTCCCGGAGCTGATGCAGGAGATGATCATTCTGGCGAACAGTATGGCCGGCCGGCTGGATCCGATTGTCGCTGCCGCGGTTGTGTCGTTCGCATTTGTCTTTATCCATCCTTTCATGGACGGCAACGGCCGACTGTCCCGCTTCCTCTTCCATCATTCCCTGTGCCAATCCGGGAAGCTGGAGAAGGGATTGCTTCTACCCGTTTCGATTGCCATGAAGCGCAACGAGCAACGGTATCTCGCGGTTCTACAGCAATATTCCAGGCCGGTTCGTGAATTCTGGTCTGTCCGATGGATTGACGAGGGGATCTACGATTTAAAATTCAACGGGAGCAGCTCCCTGTACCGCTACTGGGATGCGACGCAGTGCGTCGAGTTCGGGTATGAAATGTCCGAACAGGCTCTCGAAGTCGATCTCCGTAAAGAAACGGAGTTTCTGGCGCGGTACGACAAAATCATGGCTGCAGTCGGCGCGAAATTTGACGTACGAGGCAATGATCTTGCAACGCTCGTGATCTGCTGTCTCGACAACGACGGGCGGATCTCCAAGCGGCGCCGCGCGCAATTTGAGCAGAGAGTGCCTTCCGGAGTGTTCGATCTCATTGAGGAGTTGGCCACGGCCAATGCGCCAGCGGGGCAGCACAGCGGATAGATCCCTGGCAGGACGCGCGGCAGGCAGCCTGGCTCGCGGCTCGTCCTCCCCCCATGGGTCGGCCTGCGCAGAGCTACGGCGCCGATCGGGACCGTCGCTGCCGCGAGCACGCGGTACTCGAAAAGCCTGAGGCGTATTGCGCGGTACCGGGAAGCGCCTGCTCGTCGCTACCGCGAAGGACGGTGGTCCTTTAGCGCTCTATTGGATGCTGCCGCAAGTGTGGCAGGTTGTATTGAAAGTGGTAGCGGGGGCGGGATTTGTGGTTCGCACGCTATTGATTTTGTTGATATTCAGATGCGGTGAGGCTAAAACTACGTCGCGAACCAAACGGAGCTAAGCCTGTTGACAAAGTTGCTGCCGCCATGCCGGAGCAGATATTCCAGCCGTATAAACCATGGTGCATGAATTCCTCTTTGCTCTTGGTGCGCCTAAGCTAGCGAAAAAATGCACGCCTGGAGTTCAATAAATGCCGACATATTGTCGGTCAGATATGAAGCGAGGGCAATCTTAAAGTCATCACTGCTGATACTTACCCGGATGCCGCAGATTTTTTTTATGCGGCCCGTCTCCTCCTTTAAATCTTGATTGTAAATGTCGGTGACAACTGAATCGTAAGCGGATTCCTGAAAGGGAAGATTCTTGTCCGCGCAATAGGCGTTCAGAACTTCTTTGTCGTACAGGTAGTTTTCGAGCTCAAAACGTTTCAGAACCCTGTGATTTTTTGGATTATTTTCAAGATAAATAACTCTGTCATGCTCATCAGCGCGCTTCCCAGAAGCCATATCGCGGTCCTTAAGAACAAGGATTTCAACGGTAGGAAACACTTTGCTCAGGATCGCAATGGCAATAGTGCTGCGTTGATCAAGCTCAGTGTTCCCGCCACTGGAAACAAACTGGGACTCAGGGTGGCTTTGAGCAAAAATCGTATTCAGTGCACGGGCGTCCATTCCGCGCTCTCGTCCGCCCGAGCCTGGCAAATCTCTCCCCTCGCAATAGATAATTTGTCTCGGACTGACAAGGGCTGCTAGATCGTCGAGGGCTATAGAGAACAATTCGCGCCACGCGGATGCTGATGCCTTCATCGGCGTCAATGTGTAGGTCTTCGACGCGAGCTCATAGTCATTTTTAAAGTCCCCCGTAGGGGATCCGTAAATCCCTCGCCTTTAGGCGACGGGAGGGTCGGCTGGATATATCATCAGAACGATGAAGGACTACAAGAGCAGCAGCCATGCGGTTTGGGACTGCAAGTACCACCTGGTGTGGATTACGAAGTACCGGTACCCAGTCTTGGTAGGGGATGTCGGGCTGCGGGCCAGAGAGCTCTTGCGGGAGATCACACGGAGTTTGGAAATGACGATCTACGCCGGGGCGATCAATCGGGACCACGTGCATATGCTCGTGTCGATACCGCCGAATGTGTCGGTGTCCCGAGCCGTACAGTTTCTGAAAGGAAAGAGCTCGCACAGGCTGCTGAGCGAATTTGGTGCGCTGAAGAAGAGGTATTGGGGGCAACACTTGTGGGGCCGAGGCTACTGGGTTGCCTCGAGCGGTAACGTTACCGACGAGGTATGGCAGAAATACATCGAGGACCAAAAGCCTGAGGAGCCGGATGACAACTTCAAAATTGTGTGACTCTGGTTGGTCGGCCCCAGGCCGACTATACCCGGCTTGAGCCGTACTCCGAAGCCACCGGCTTATAGCCGGTGGTCGTTCACACTGAATGATTTGGCATTTGTCCTTCATATGCGTCTGCAGTGCACGGAGGAAGCCGATGCTGTGCGTGGTTAGCCAAATCTGGCAATTCTTACCGACTAAATTATCGATTTCTGTAAGCAGGTTGCTTTGAATCGATGTATTTATGTGTAGTTCGGGCTCATCGAGTAAAAATACGGTATCGTCATAGTCATCTTTTCGGAGATACAGGTCGAGAAGTACGTCAATAACCTCCTTTTCGCCGGAAGAGAGGACGTTAAACTCGAACTCACTGGGATGATCCTTTTTCCTGAAGTACAGTGTGCCTCTATTGCCTTCAACGTCTCCGGCGCTGGATATCTGTAGATCCAGGCACGTTGCAAATGATTTATTCAGATCACCGATTACTTTGGATATCGCTTCACTCGGCTTGACGTCGTTATCTCTCATGTAAGCGTTAATCTTAGCGTGGAGTCTCCGATAATTGATTTCCATTTTTGAATCGATGCTCGATGCGTCTCCGGCTCCATCTTTGTTGTCTTTAATATCCTGCGTAGATCTAACTTCGGCAATTTTTATGTGATTGTTAAACCGATAAGAGCTGCGGAACGAAAATATGGTCTTGCGTTTTCCTGCGTTACTTTTGGCGGCTAATATTTCTTGGTACGAGCTCGTCACGAAATCTATTTCGACATTATCAAACTTAGCCTGTAAATCGTGTCGCATCGAGTGATAACTGTTGTCTTTCCTTGGTGTGTTTCCGATAGGACCAAGAATGTGTGTCTGATGGAACAGAAGTCCATCTAGCCTGGAAAATTCGCGAATTCTGAAAAACAAAAGCCCCTGTCGTGGTAAAAAGGCTTTGCTACAAGGCTTTCCACCACTCGAGAGGCTTTTGCGTGACAGAGGATATCACGAGACAGAGTGTTCTGTTCCCTGGCCTGCTGCGCCGCCCCGTGGCGGTGAAGTTCGACCAGCAGCACGGCAGCTCCGATGGCGGGGCGATTCTGCTGAAGGCGTGCGACGAGCGGCTTGGGCTCAGCGAGCGGCTGGCCGAGTGCATCATCGACGCTCGGCAGGCGGGCAAGGTTGAGCACTCGATCCGGGATCTGGTTCGGCAACGGCTGTTTGGGATAGCCTGCGGCTACGCCGACTGCAACGATGCGGCGCGGTTGGTCGAAGACCCGATTCACAAGCTGCTGCTCGGACGCGATCCGCTGCGGGGCACGGCACTGGCTTCGCAGCCGACGCTGTCGCGCTTTGAGAATGCGCCGCGGCGCGCGGACCTGTACCGCATGGGGGAGGTGCTGGCGCAGAGCGTCATCGAGCGGCATCGCAAGCGGTTGGGCAGGGGCAAGGTCAAGCGCATCACGATCGACCTTGACCCCACGGACGATCCGACCCATGGCGGGCAACAGCTCACCTTCTTCAACGGCCACTACGATACGTGGTGCTATCTGCCGATGGCGGGGTTTCTCACCTTCGACCGAGAGCCCGAGCAGTACCTGTTCTGCTACGTCCTCAGAGCGGGCAACGCGCCGGCCAAGCAGGGAGCGATCGGGATCCTCAAGCGAGTGATCGGGCGGTTGCGAGCCGCCTTCCCCAAGGCACGCATCTTGGTGCGCCTCGATGGTGGGTTCGCTGGGCCTGCGCTGCTGAACTTCCTCGAGGAGGAGGCGCAGCTCGACTACATCATCGGAATGGCGGAAAACAAGGTCTTGAAGCGTCGCGCCCGACGGCTGATGGGCAGGGTGCGACGGCTGTCCAAGCGCCGCGGCAAGACGGCGAACGTATTCGGCGAGACGCGCTACGCAGCAAAGAGCTGGAAGGGACGCAAGCGACGCGTGCTGATCAAGGCGGAAGTGGTACGGCTCGAGGAGCGGGAACCGAAGGACAACGAGCGCTTTGTCCCCTCGCATTGCGTCACTCAAAATGTTACCGGCTGGGATCGTTGCCTCACCTGAAATGCTACCAGCGGCCGGAGCTGCATCATGTCGCCCCGTCACCT
>JAJZKY010000334.1 GCA_021803885.1 Planctomycetota bacterium | reverse complement strand
ACAATGTTGTTCTGGGGCAGCCATTTAGCGACTACAATACCGGACCACAGTTTGGCACGATTAACTCTACTTACAATGTTGCCCGCGAGCTTCAATTGGCTTTGAAGTTCACTTTCTAGGGTAGCGTGAGGGAGTCAGACAGGATCGCGGGCGTTTTCGGCACGATGCAGATGGTTGCGCTCCAGCATGTAACATCCGAGAATAGAGTGTGCCAGGATGATTCACGGTTATGCGCGAATCATCCCGGCGCGAGTGAACGAGATGTTTCCAACTGGCGGATGTTCTGATTACGAAACGCGTCCCACATGTGACACGCTGCAACTGCAAGAGCGCGTTGCGCTGTTCGGGCCGAAGACAAAACAGTTCCAAATATATCGCAGGTCCCGTTTGCGTTGCATAGTGTATTTGCTGGTTATTCTCTGTTTCCCCATCGGGCTGGCCGCCCAACATACTTCGGGGTGTAGTGGCTCCTCGGAACTGCAAAACAACATCGCGTCGCATCCTTCCGCAGATGCTTACGATGCTTTGGGGGCAGAGTTTGGGCGCGAAGGGAAGTTCTCCTGCGCAATCTTAGCATTTGAATCTGCACTGCGCCTGAAGCCTAGTGCGTGGCAAGGTCATTACAATCTGGCTATTGCGCTCATTTCAAGTGGAGATCCAGAGCGAGCATACCATGAAATGCTGGCTGCATCGCGGCTCAATCCAGGTGCATTGCAGATTCATTTGGGCTTAGGTTTAACGCTCAGCCAACTGCAGCGACCCGAGGCAGCGATCCATGAATTCCAGACGGTTCTCAAGGTTGCCCCGGGATCAATTCCAGCGCTCGACGGAATTGCAAAAGATTTGATCGCGGAGAAGAGATATTCAGCCGCAATCCACTCCTTGCAAGATGCCCCGGCGGATAAAGCACTACAGCTAGATTTGGCAATCGCCTATTCCAAAAACCACGAACCGGATGAAGCAAATCAAGTCTTGACGGCCTTAGTAAAGGCAGATCCAACGAATGCACAGGCCCACCTAAACCTGGGAATTATATTCACGCAGCAGGGACGATACCATGAGGCTGAACGGGAATTCCGCGAAGCGCTGCGCTTGGATCCTACGAATGATGTCATCCGTATTGCAGATGTCAAGGCGTTGATCATTCTTGAACAGTACACAACGGCATTGCCTGTGATTCAAGAATACCTGCACCGGAAACCGCACGATTTCGATGCTCTGGAGCTTGCAGGTGAGGTCGATCGCGGTTTGTCTAATTATGCCGAGGCAGAAACGCTGCTCAAACAGGCAATTGCAATCAATCCGAATCAATATAACGCACGTTACTTTCTGGGTTTTGTGTTGGCTAAACTCAACAAGCCTGCTGAAGCTCGTGTACAACTGGAAAAGGCATTGCAACTGAATCCCAGGTCGAGCGAAGCGCGTTTCCAACTAGCCATGGTCTTTCGCTCCTTAGGACAGCGGGATCAATCTCTAGAAGAGTTAAAAATACTTCAACAAAACAAAGAGAAAGCTTTTAAGCAGGGAATAGCAACCACAAAAGTCAATGCTGCGAATCATTATCTGTTGACAGGAGATGCGCAGAAAGCCGTTGACATATATCGGCAGTCCCTTGTCCAGGATCCGACGAATTCCCACATCTATTATGATCTCGCCCTAGCGCTGCACCGGCAGGAGAAATATGGCGAGGAACGGCAGGCCCTAACAAAGTCAATTCAGCTGGATGCGAAGTTTGCACCGGCACACAATCAAATCGGACTCCTGGATTTACAGTCCGGTCTCACAGCGGAGGCAGAAAACGAGTTCGAGGCCGCACTTGTCCTCGATCCGCAGTACGCTGAGGCGCAAAACAATCTAGGCGTGTTATATGGTCGGATCGGCAAGACGAACCAAGCAGAGCATTTATTCCGTAGCGCTACGGCGATTAATTCTCAATACGGACAGGCGTTTGTGAATTTGGGCCTGATGCTGGCAAGTGAATCACGTTTCACTGAAGCAGAACAAGCTCTGAGCCAAGCTACGAGACTCAATCCTGACAGCATTAGTGCTCTCACGGCACAAGCCATGGTCTTGATGCGCATGAACCGCGGTAGTGAGGCCGTCAAGTACTTCCGTAGAGTCTGCAGTCTCGATCCCAACTCCTATGGAGCACATTTCAATCTGGGCACAGCGCTGGTCGATCAATTTGACTTAAAGGATGCTCTTGCAGAATTTTCAGATGCTGTGCGTCTAGACCCTAACAACGCTGCAGCCTACTACGAAAAGGGAAAAGTTCTGCTAGATTTGCGTCACGATGAGAACGCAAGGTTCGAGCTAAAGGCCGCTACACGACTCGATCCTCAGTATGCCGATGCATGGTATTTGTTAGGTCTGATTGCTAAACAGCTCGGAGAAACCGACCAGTCGATCCGGTATCTTCAGAACGCGATATCGATTAATCCAAATTATGCCGAGGCCCATTATATGCTAGGCCAGGAGCTATTCCGCGAGGGAAAGTTCTCGGGGGCAATCGCACAATGGCGCAAGGCAGTCGAAATTCGGCCGCAATACGACGAGGCACTCTTCAATCTTTCACGGACACTGGAAAAGACAAACCAACAAGAAGCCAAACAGTATCAAGCTAAATTTGAAAACCTGCAAGCGCAGCAGCATCTCAGGGGTCGCGCTGAAACTCTTGACAACTTTGCCGTCGCGTCAGCAAAAGCAGAGGACTTACCTCAGGCGATACTACAGTTGAAAGAGGGACTGAAGGTTTGTGGAAACTGCACTGTTCTACCAGAACTGCACAGAGATCTCGGACTCATCTACTGTCGTTCCGGTGACTTTACAAATGGGCTCAGAGAGCTCCTCGAAGCCGAGAAGTTATCTCCGAGCGACGATAGTGTAAAAAGGACGATCAGGATAATTCAATCGCAATAGGTAGCACTACTGTGTTATGAGGTAGATGCCTTTAATTTCGTTTTTTCTGGCATTGGCAGATGTGAAGCGGTACGTTGAGGGCGATGGGCCACCGCCAACCTGATTTCTCGCGCCAGCCGGAGCATCTGCAAGCCTATCTGGACGGTTTGACCCAGGCAGCCGGTCATGCGGATCGTGTTGTACCGATCGAGAACTACACCAAAGGACTCATACTGCAGATCGAGCGCAAGAGCGTCGATCGGCAGGCGGCGCTGTCAGTGCATCGATCCCGGCGAGGCTTGGTGCAGCAACAATCTGCCTTGCCTGTTCCAACAACTGCTGGGTCAATTGGGCGAACATCTGAAGGCGCTGGATCAGCTGGTGAAGGAGATGGATCGTCAGATACAGCAGTGGCATGGCAACAACGAAACCAGTCAAAGACTTGCAGCGATTGCGGGGGTGGGTTCAATCACGGCGAGTGCGATGATAGCCTCCGTCGGCGATGCTCGCAATTTTCGCAATGGGCGGCAATTGGCGGCGTGGCTTTGAAGCCGAGATGACGAGCTTTCTTGGCGCCGAGACCTATCGGCGCAACGATGTGCGGTGCGGCTGGCGCAACGGCTACAAGCCGCGCACGTTGAAGACGCGGGTGGGCTAACTGGAATTGATGGTCCCCCCAGGACCGCGACGGAGAGTTCCAGGCCGAGATGTTCGAACGCTACCAGCGCAGCGAGAAGGCACGTGTGCTGGCCATGTTGCAGATGTATGTCGAGGGCGTATCGACGCGCAAGGTAAGCGCGATCACCGGCGTATCCGTACCTGGTGATCGATGCGCGATATGAGAAGGTGCAGCGTGGCGGCGCGATGGCGAGCCAGGGCGTGTTGGTGGCGTCGGCATCAGCGCGACGGGCGGGATTGTGGCCCTGCAGCAGTAGGGAATCTCCGTGAATGCGCTGCAACATCTACATGCGGCGCGGATCGCCGCGTGTGTCTAACCTATACTCCGCGAAGCACACGCGCGGGAAGCATGATCAGGGCTGCGACCAGTTCCAACACGCCGTGAACCGCAATTCCGACAAGTCGGAACGGCAATAAGAGCACCCATACGATGGGATAGAGTATCAGCGCAAACAACGCCAGCGGCCAGCATAGAATCAGCAGCACACACCACAATAAGAATTTCATCGCACATCCCTCCGTTGCGAATAAAGCGTTGCGTTCGGTCATCGAACCGCCGGTGATCCTCGAAGAAGGATTCGAATCCCTGTGCCTTCTACCAGAAACATACGCGCCTCGATGGAGGAAAGTTCCCGGCGGATAAATCGCTTCGCCTACAATAATAATCACAATGTTGCTCGAAGGAATTTTCCCTCCCATCACGACGCCGTTTTACTCAGACGGCAGCCTGTATCTGCGCAAGCTCGAACATAACGTCGCGCTTTATTCCCGAACCCAACTAGCTGGGATGGTGGTCCTGGGTTCGACCGGCGAAGCGATCATGCTGGGCACGGATGAGCAGCGAGAGGTTCTCACCACGGCGATTGCAGCAGCATCACCCGAGAAAGTCATGGTTGCTGGCATCGGTCAGGAAAGCGTCCGGCAGACACTGGCGATGGGCGAGATCGCTGCTTCACTTGGCTATGACGCTGTCTTGGTGCGCACGCCGCACTTCTATCGGAAGCAACTGCATCGCACGGATGGTCCGCAGCTCGAAATGCTGACGTATTACCGTACGGTCGCAGACAACTCTCCGCTGCCGATACTGCTTTACAACGTACCGTTCTTTACTGACTACGACATGCCGGTCGGCGTTATCGCCGAGTTGGCGCATCATCCGAACATCATCGGAATCAAAGAATCGAGCGGGAACGTGGAGAACATTGCCGCCATTGTGAAAGCGACACAATTTGCGAAGCGGACAGTCACAGTGACTACGATATTTACCGCGGTCACGCAGCGGATGCTCTCGGCGCAACCGGCAAACTCCGCAACTCGATTTGTGGCGGCGGATGCGCTGCAGCAGGGAAACTCGGCCGTTGCCGTGGCCGCACCTCCCGCTGCGATGAAGACACGCCAGAAAGAAGTTGGATTTACCGTTTTGACGGGCGGCGCAGGTACCGTACATACGGCCCTCCGAGAAGGAGCTTCCGGTGCGGTGATTGCCTTTGCTGCCTGCGCGCCGCAATGTTGCAACGAAATTTTCATGGCTTGGAAGGAAGGCGACGACGGTTTGGCCGCCGAGAAGCAGGAGCGCATTCGTACCGCCTCCGCCATCGTCGGCGGTCAGATAGGTGTACCGGGGTTGAAATTCGCCTGCGATTTAAATGGCTATTATGGCGGTCGAGCGCGCCTGCCGCTGTTGCCGCTGACTGCGGATCAACAGCAGACAGTCACCCGGCTGATGGCTGACATTCGCTATTAGGGATGTTTCCGTCGATTGCCGCAGCCCGTTTAGTGAACTTCTCTACCGTGTCCGACGGCGAAGCGGATCGCCTCACCTGCTCCTGTCATGACTGCCGCGGCGATGGAACGACCTTTCGTGACGGTTCCATGTCCAGGCATCGACGAGGATGGGTTCGAGAGAAGAATTACTGTCGCTTGTGCCGGCTTGGGGGGCCTAGCTCCAACGGCATCGCTCCTCAGTTGCAGTGCAGGCGCCGGCTCGCCAGACGAGAGGGTATTCGGGATAGGCATCGTCGCGTGTGTTGTGGTCTCTGCCGGGATGTCCGACGGACCATCGGTTGGAGCGGCGGCGGCTGTGGTCTCAATTGCAGTCTGAGTCGGGACTGAATTCTTTCGCGCCTGACTGCTGCTGTGACTCCTCCGCGGTCGAGATATCGTTCGAGACTTGGATACTGCGGGCATGATCGGCGGTGCTATTCGGTTTGCATACGAAAGCGCAATAAACAGCGACGGGACCATGCACAGAAAGCCTGCCAGAA
>JAJZKY010000333.1 GCA_021803885.1 Planctomycetota bacterium | reverse complement strand
ACGCAACCGTCGTTGAACACGCCATTAAATAAGACTGACGGGTAGGCCACTGCCCATCCTATCATCTTGATTATGTAAGGGTCGCCTGTCTGGTTGGCCAGGAACCTCGTCGGGATGGATTTTGGGCCTCCAGGATTCGTATAACAATTGCTGCTTGCGTAAGGCACGGTGTTCCAGTAGTTGGCAACGATGTAGTTTGCATCAGTAGACACAACGACCCCGCTGCTCGCGTAACAGACGTGGCCCGCGGTGCCGGTAAACTGAGTGGTCGCAGGAGCCGAGAGCGCGGTGAAGTCTGAGCCTGAGCATCCGGCTATCACATTGCCCTGTGCCATCGATGCGGCCTCTATCACAGTAGCGCCTCCCGCCATGTTGCAGCCCACGCCGCTTTCCGCATGGTTGTCGTATATCTGGTAGAGAAGTCCTTTGTTCATGACTGCCGCGATGTCATTATATTTGCCGTTTACGGCAGAAGACTGCGGCGCCTCTCCTGTGGGGCCGGAAGGCGACATGACGCTCTTGGGCATGAAGTTCATATATACAACAGTATTGCTCTCCGCAGGCATGCCTCCGGGGATCTTGATCCACACATTGGTATCTGTTGCGGTGTTGCTGGGGTTTGCCTCGACCCATGCGTTTATCGGCACGCCGCCGTTTATCGCAGGTCTGTACTCTGTGAATTCGACGTTCATCCAGTTGCCGGTTATGTATTGGTCGTAGTTAACACTGTTGACGGTGATATATATCTGCAAAGGCGCGCCTGATGCAATCTGTTGGGAGTTCGTTAATGTTATGGGAACGTACGCTAGCGGAAGCTCAGCGGCTATCCCGCTGGGCGAGCTCGACACGAAAAACGTGCCCGAAAAGAGAGACGCGGGCGCGAGCGCGCTGCAGTTCGCTGTCGCAATCTCCTCGGGGCCCGGCGTGCAGTACTGAGCGCTTATGTTGAACGTGCCGCTGTATGTGATGCCTGTAGACGTGCCCTCTGTGAAGTTGGCGGTGCAGTATATTATGTCGCCTTGCGATACCGGATTCGGATAGCATGAGCCCTTGAAGCTTTTCCGATAATCAACGACCGCGTTGAAGCTGCTCACGTTCATTATCCCGGGCTCGGCGTCTATCGCGGATATGACGAGGCTTGAACCGCCCGCATGCGACAGATTGAAATAGGCGACGTCGGTGCATGTCAATCCGCCATAGAAATCACAGCTCTGCGGTATGCTGTTCCTTGGTATGTAGGCGAGCGTGATGATTATCGATATCACTACCGTTATTATCAGTATTGCGAACGCATACGTGGTAAGGAATTCTATGGCGCTCTGCAGCCTTACGTATCTCATCCTTTAGACTTGATGTTTAAGCTATAAATATCTGTCAATCACCAATCTGGTCATGCATGACGAACCGGTGCGGCTTCCGCGGCCAAACCGCAGACTGGGGCAACGCTTCCTGACCAACAGGCAGATTGCGGCAGCAGAGGCGCGATATGCGGAGGGCATGAACGTGGTGGAGATCGGTCCCGGCAGGGGCATCCTCACCGAAGAGCTATGCAAGGTGGCAAAAACGGTTATCGCGGTTGAAAAGGACACGGCGCTTTTCAACCACCTCAGGTCAAAAATGGGCCAGAACAACCTCACGCTAATAAACGCGGATTTCTTTGGCATGGAAGAGTCCGCGTTCTCAGGGTCCGACATGATGGTCGCGAACATACCTTACAATCTCTCAAGCAGGCTGGTTTTCTGGCTCGCAAAAAAGCAGATGCGGGCAGTGATATGCATACAAAAGGAGTTCGCAGAGCGGATGTCCGCGCCGCCGGGGTCCGGCAACTACTCAAGGCTCAGCGTCGAATCCGCACTGCGCTTCAACATACATAAGGTCATGGACGTTCAGGCGGGCAATTTCTTCCCAAAGCCAAAGGTCGATTCATCCATCATCTACATGATACCAAAGCGCGTCAGGATCGGAAAAAAAGAGGATGCCATCATGCGCCTGCTGATGGAGCATTCGAACAAGAAACTCAGGAACGCGCTCGCCGATTCCTCAAAAGAGCTCGGGATCGGGAAGCAAGATCTTCGCAGGCTGTGCGATGCGCTGGAAACGAGCGACGCACGACCGTTCCAACTGGCGCCCGAAGCGCTGCTGGCAACGGCAAAACAGATATCTGCGCTGCTCAGCGCGTCTCAGCAAGTATGAGCGCGTTGCTTACGGAGCGCGCGAACGTTTCCTCGAGCTCCTTCGCACGGCTATCGCCCAGAAGCATGCGGTAATGAATCGGCGCAACGTACTTCGCGTCTATCGACCGCGCGGCCGCCATGCCCTCGTCGATGTCCATCGTATATGTGCCACCCATCGGGAGAAGCGCAAGGTCGAGGTTTTTGAGCGATCTCATCTCATCAATAAAGTCGGTATCCCCGGCATGGTATATCCGCCCGCGTTCACACGCGATAAGATAGCCCACCCACAAGTTCGATTTTGGATGAAACCGTAGGCGTTCCTGCCTGACATTGTATGCGGGAAACGCGCTTATGTGCATGCCATCGAGGCTCATCTCAAACCCGGGTTTTGCGAGCGTATGGCTGCCGAATTCCTCAATGCCGTCGCAGCCCACGGAACACACGATTTTCGTGTCCTTGGCAACCACCTTTGCGATGTCATCCTTGCTGAAGTGGTCGAAATGCGGATGGGTGATGAGCAGCAGGTCCGCTTTGACATCAACGTCGGGCAGCCTGAACGGATCTATCACAATTGTGGAGCGACCTGCCCTTACGATGAAACCAGATTGACCTGTCCATTGTATCCCATCCATTTCCACCTAGTCACGTATTTATATGTTCTTAGAGATATAAAAGCATTCAGGAGTGGCCATGAAAAAAGTGCCGTTGTTGCTGGTTGCTGTTCTAATCTTGACCATTCATCTAATGCATCTTGCATGGTCATCCGGCAATACCGGGTCATCGCTGGACGGCACTCCGGACAATGGCGGATCGGGGTCAGGCACCGCATCCCAATCAACGTTCTGCACGCCCAGCGGCAAAAACTGCGTTGGGATCACCGGCGTCTCGCTTTGCACACAGACGAGCCCGCAGGGGGCATCGATGCCAAACGCGATCGATGCGGGTATCTGTGCATGTCCTGCCGACTTTATCAACGCGCGTTCTGGCGGCAGCTCAAGTTCTCTGATTCCGGACAACGGAGAACAATGCCACTACTATAACGAATCTGTGATAGTGACATACTATCCCTCGGCGGGGAACGCGGGATTGCTGAACCAGCTTGGCGGCCAGAATTTCATGAATAATATTTTCGGAAGCCAGAGCCTAAGCGTACCTGTTCCGATAATATCCGCAATACTCTCATACAACAACGCGGAGAGCCCCAGCCTGATAACCTGCCCGGCTCCTGTGGACTTCACCAACACGACCGAATACTTCTATAAACAGGGCACATTCATGGGCGGCAACCGGTGCCTGCAAAACTCGCTGCCGTTAATCACACCTGTGCACTACAACAACCAGATAAACTTTGCGTCAAAGCCGTATTTTATGAGCGGGATACATGGCAGCAGACCGGTTACGGATTCCGCAAGTTACGAGATAAACTGCAATCTTATACCCTCGGCAGGCGCTCAGCAATGCGGCAGCGGACTTTCATCGTCATCGTTCAGCTCATTAATAACTGGCATACTGAATCCGCTGCTGAACTCATGGATGTCTTCGCTTGCAGGATCTTCAAGCGCAAGCTTGTTGGCGATCGGGCTTGCGAACGGAACGGTCAACACGCTCGCATTTTCCGGAGAAACGACGCTATCAAACCCGACATCCAAGAGCCTTTCACAATACAACATATCAAGCTCATACAATACGCAATCATATATATTCCAGAACATAAACGGAACGCCCCAGCAGGCGCTCTGGACATGGAGTGCGAAATATGCAAACCTGGCCAGCACGGATTTGGGGTACCTAAACATCGATAAGACGGTAAACAACCTCCATTCGCTCTATGGCGGGATTGATTTTGTATACTGCCAGGTAGGTTACGTCCCAACACCACCAGTACCAGTGCAATACGTATGTGATATGAAGTACTCCTATACGCTCCACTCGTATGTCAGCACGCTTCAAAACTCACAGATAGAGATTCCCGCCTTCAATGCAACGGCAAACAATCCGAGCGGCAAATCAAATTTGGACTTTCTCGATGTCGGCAACTACAAATACAACGGCAAATACATGACAAGCCTTTCAGGGGTGAGCGGTTCGTGCCAGACGCAGATGCTGCAGGGAGGGCCCGGCTGCGATGGGTGGATTAAGATATCGATCAACGGAACCTATATCACATCACGGACAAACCTCGGCGGAAAAATATTCGAGGATCTGCCGGTGTACGCGAAGGCGGTCAGCGGCGCGCCGCGCGGCGCGTCGGGGATATTGGATTATAAGTTATATTCCACCGACCTAAACCCCGAGTGTGGTGGCCCCACTTCTCCTCTTCCACCAACGGTGAATAACTATGTACCATTACCTACATCTGTTGTACAGTTATATACTGTTCAAGGCAACGGTGATGCATTAGTGGTGGCTGTGTACAAAATACTGGAAGAATATAATCCCGGTTGGCTCTATTCTAATTGCTATAATGGGAACTGGTTTTGGGGTCTCTCCTGGAAATATGAAGCGTATAATAAACAAACTGGCGGCTATGTAAGTGGATGGATTCAGATACAGCCCCAGCACCTTCCAATAGTGGATTACGTGGCCCCCGCAGGGCTCTCCGCGCAACAGAACGGCGCGGGCCAGGGGTTTGTGTTCGCCCAGGGAAATAGCTCTGGAATAACGTTTAACAGCGTAGGGATAGCGCCGGTGCTTGTCGACAACTTTGGGCTTCCCACACCTTATACGCAGGGATCAGTCCCTGGATATACCAACAGCACGTACGAAATCTACAGCCCGAATAATTTTGCTGGCGCGTCAGGCCTCATGTACCCGTCCGCCCCGACAATCTCGAACTGCGGGTCGTGCGTTGTAACTCCGACGGGACACCAATCCCAGGTCTGGCCGCAAGCCACAGGCGTCGAGCCGTTCGACCTTTATACAGGCGGAGGGTTCCTTGCCACTTATTCCACAAAGGACAACACCGCGGGAAACCTTGTCGCTTTCGGCACATCCAACTTCAACTCGCCGCTAATCTATCCTGGCTACCTCGATCACTTCCTGATGATATATGGGGGGGTGAGCGCCGGAGACAGCTCCCTTTCCGTACTGCAATCCGTGCCCGCCGTCTCGTATCTCACCAGCGCGCCAGACGGCAGCATATATGCGATTGAGATGTTCAACAGCGGCAGCATCGCACCATCGTTCAACTGGCTTCAAATCAATCCACTCACATCACTCACCGGCGCCATAGTGAGCATATTCAGCACCCAAAGCACTACGGTAACCAACTCCCTGCTTGTAAAGCTGAATTATGTGCCGACAGGCGTTCTGTTGTCTCCAGGTCCCGGGACGATATCACCGCAGGAGTCAGGCAATCCGAGTGCGGCCTCCAGCGCCCAGCTCTACAACACATGGAATGCGATGTCACGGTATTACTTCGAAGAGTCCCTGCTCTACCATACTCCGCAACTCGCGATAACAGGGTTCACAGTGCTTTCAACGACGACAACGAGCCAGAGCTTATGGGGGAACATTTTCGGCAGCAATCCCGCAGCGACCGCCATTCAGGGCACAACCAGCCAAAAGATAACACTGGGCAAACCCTTCATAGCGCTCGGAGCCGTGACCGACACGGCAGGCGACCTGTTTTTGGTCGGCGCTCACATTCAGGGCGAGCCCGCGCACTCGTTCGGGCTTGCGGT
>JAJZKY010000332.1 GCA_021803885.1 Planctomycetota bacterium | reverse complement strand
GCCTCCCCATATGTCCGAAATGGAGTTACGTCATTCGGCCACGCCCCATGAACTCTGCCAGCGGACCGTAAAAACACGGAGTTGTTTTTGCACTGGCCCATAGACGACGCGCCTGCCGCAGCGATACGCACATCAGTACCGCTGAAGATACCACCGTCACCTCGTTGCGTTCGATCCGATGCATCGCATCCAGACGAACCCGCTCTTTTGCCGACATAAGTAAGTTTTCCATTCCGCCTGGTATACACCAGACCTAAGGGTGACACTTCTATTTCGGCTAAGGGGTGACATTTCTACTTCGGTACAACAGTCTCATTCGACGGGATGTTGCATCAGACCGGCCATGACGTGAAGATATGCAAGACCGGCCCTCCGCCGGCCCATCAGGCACACGGATCAGCGGCTTTGTTTTAGGGAGGGACTCGCTTGTGGCCAAGGCCTTTTTGTGCCTACATGACAGAGAGCACACCTCACGTCAACCGCGAGTAATGCCTGTTCAACGCCGGACGCCAAATTACACCTTTGTGGTTATGCTTCAGGTAACCGTTCACGAAGGGGCGACTGGGAAGGCTGGAAGCCTGCACCACAAGGGATTTTCACCCTTTGGGCTATGTCAAAACCGCGGTAATTCTGACCCGTCGACATGACCGTGAACGGTTACTACTTCAGAAGGTAACTGGTGGTGGACGCTGGCGGGGTTACTCTGAATCGTATATTGTAAATTGTTATGCAGATGTCATCGGCCAAGGTGCCGCCACATTCTACTCCTTCGCAACAGCTTCTCCTGGAGGCGCAAAATGTTATGCGCTCCGAAGCCACTACGTTAATGCAGGTGGCTCAACGACTGGATGATGCGGTACCGCGGGCAATAGAACTTATCTACCATCACACCAGCACGGATTCTCCCGGAACTGTGATGGTCAGCGGTGTGGGCAAGTCCGGTCTGGCCGGACAACGGATCAGTGCCAGTTTCGCCAGTACCGGAACACCTTCGCATTTTCTGCACCCGGTGGAAGCCTTGCATGGCGACCTGGGGCGGGTGCGACGCCATGATGTGGCGTTGTTATTGTCCTACGGCGGTGAAACCGATGAACTGACGCGTTTAATGGATCAATTGAAGCGGCTGATGGTACCGACCATTGCCATTACCAGCCGCAGTGACAGCACGCTGGGAAAACTGGCGGATATCCGAATTACCCTGGGCCTTATTGAGGAAGCCTGTCCGCTGCGTCTGGCTCCCACCACCAGCATTACCTGTATGAATGCGGTGGGCGATGCGCTGGTATTGGGGGTTATGAGCCTGCGGCACTTTTCCGCGGAGGATTTCGCGGTGTTTCATCCGGCCGGTTCCCTAGGGCGTAAATTATTGCGTGTCCAGGAGGTGATGAGTTTTAAGATTGGAGAAAATCTGATGGTGGTCCCGGCGGACATAACGCTGCGTGAAGCCATGGCGGCGGAAGAGTTGCCGGGACGGCGGGCGGGGGCCATGATTGTGGTTACCACGCAGGGGACCCTGGCGGGGATATTCACCGATGCCGATCTGCGGCGGCGGCTGCGACAATCGGCCGCAGTCCTGGATTCGCGCATGTCCGAAGTGATGACCGTCAACCCCAAGCGTATTGCGGCTGAGGCCCTGGCCAGCGAGGCGCTGGCGCTGATGAACCAGCATCGAATAGACGAATTACCGGTGGTGGATGCCGAGAACCGCCCCATAGGATTAATTGATGTGCAGGATGTGGTAAGCCTGCGAATTGTGGAATAGACGGTCTGGCGGAAGATGAAATCACTCTGCCATACAAAAAGGAGTAAACAGTAAATGAACGATCTGGAAAAAGTGGCCCCCCGCGGGTTGACCCCGGAAATTCAACTGCTGATTATGGATGTTGACGGCGTGCTGACGGATGGCGGCATTATTCGTGATGACAGTGGTCAGCAGATCAAGCGCTTTCACGTTCGTGACGGCACGGGAATTGTCTGCTGGCGCAAAGTCAATCGGCATGTCGCGCTGATTACCGGCAAAGAAAGCATGGTGGTACAGCATCGGGCCGAAGAACTGGGCGTCCAGTACGTATATCAGAATGTCACCAATAAGCTGGATATCTACAATGATTTACTGCAGCAGCTCGGCTACACCGATGCCCAGACCGCGTACATCGGCGATGATTTGCCGGACTTGCCGGTCATGCGGAAGTGCGGTTGCGCTATCGCGGTGGCGGATGCGGTGGAGGAAGTCCGGGCCGTGGCGCGATATGTGACCAAATTCCCCGGTGGCTATGGGGCGGTGCGCGACGCAATCGAATGGATGTGCAAACAGATGAATCTGTGGGATCAGGTACTGGCACGGTATCAGTGAAGACAGGCCGCGACAGAATCCAGGGATCGGAAATCGGGATAGCGATATTTTTTCGGCTTATAACTTCCAGCCGGGAGTTTGCTTTTTGAACCCAGTACAGCGCAAAATTCTGATTTATGTGGCCGGCCTGGTTATCGCGCTGGTGTTGTTTACATGGATGAAAGGCAAGTTTTTCCCTTCCGGCCCCGGTGGCGGCGCCCGGCAAGTTCGACCCTTGAACATTGAACAGGGTACCGGAGCCTCTCATATATCCATTGAAAATCGCAATGCCCAGGGCGTGCTGCAATATGTGATGCGGGCGCAGCTGGCCAAGCCTGTCGGCGGCGGCGAATATCAGCTGCTAAAACCAGAGCTGCAATTTTACAGCGCCAAGGGACAATCCATTCTTGTTGACAGCGACAGCGGGGATGTCCTTATCGGCGCCAGCGGCGGCGGCGGACAATTTGATAACTTCGGCAATCCATATTTGCGTAAGGGAACCTTGACCGGCCATGTCACAATAACCGTTGGACCACTGGCTTCCTTTAAGCGCGGCACGCAGACCCGGCAGCCGGGCCAGATTCAGATGACACTCGGCCGCCCGCTGCATTTTGATTATCAGCAGGGTTTACTGATCAGTCGCGGCAGCGTGGCGGTGCGGGGTGATCAACTGCAATTTGACGGTTCCGATATGACGGTGGAAATTAATTCCGTACATAAAACGCTGGAAGATTTGCAGATAGCACATGGCCAAAAACTTATCATCCACGGATTATTCCAGAATTCCGCCGGTGCATCCCAGCATCCAGCAAGTCCAGAGCCTAAGAAAAAAAACCACCCCAAAGGTCCGGTACCGGCCACCACACAGAATCAAAAATCCGTCACCAGATTCACCACATACGCTCTGACCTTTGGTCGCCATGTAAACGTGGCCCTGGGCGCGCAAACGATGCAGGCTAATCGCCTGCGTTTATATTTCAAAACAGCGGCCAAAGCCCCCGCCGCAGCTGGCAATGGTAAGGCCACCAATACCGCTGCAAACTCCACCGCCCATACCGCACCGGCAAGCGTTCAGAAGGCTGCACCAACCACCAGCCATAATAGACACAATCCGCCTCTGGTAATTCATTGGACCGGCCCGCTGGTTTTGCGCCCCACCCATCATTGTCCGGTGGCTCTGGCCGGAAGTCGGGATGTTTTTCTGGAAGCCACCGGACAACCCGACAAGCCCGTGGTTCTGCACGACGGCCCCACCCGGATCGGCTGGGCCGCGAAAGTTACATACAACTCCACAGTGCAGCGAGTCACAATGGAGGCACTCCGAGTCGCGCCGGTCAAGCTTTCCGATTCGGACATGGGTGTGATCACATGCCGGACACTCGTCTACAGCAACCGGACGCATCAGGCGCAGCTGACCGGGCCGGGATCCTTTGAAATGAACGACAAAGCGGCGGGAAAAAATCCGTGGCGGGGATCCTGGTTAACCAGCCTGATAGTGCAATTGGCACCTGCGACCAACACGACGGCAGCCACAGCACCAGCCATTGGCAAAGGTAAACTGGCGGTGAGGAGCATTACCTTAAACGGCGCAGCACAGCTGGAAAATGCCCAAACTACTCTGCAAGCCCAGAAGTTTATGGCCCAATTTGTTCAAACCAGAGGTCAACATGCCACCAGCGCACTAAGCCGCTTTACCGCTGATGGCGGTGTGAAGATTTCCTCCGCCAACGCCGGTCTGGCGAATAAACAAACCAACCGCATCGTCTGCGGACATTTGGTCCTGTCAACCCGCCAGGCCAACGCCGCCGCAAATCCGATTCCATCGCAGTTGCTGGCGACGCATGATATCGCTGTGACGTTCTACCAAAAACCCGCCAAGGCTGGCGGTGCGCCGGAAAAGTTTATCATCACGGGTGGCAACCTGCAGGCGCAATTAATACGCAGAACCACCGGCACCGCGCAGGCTACGGCCACGGCCAATACTCTCGGCGGTCGCTATACCGTGGGTCAATTCCGGATATGGAAGCACACGGTAGCGCATATTTATCATATTGGTAAGACCATTACCGCAACCGCCTCCACACTAAGCGGGAACCGTCGAACGGGGACAGTAATGCTATACGCCGCTAAAACCGGGCATACACCAGCCGCCATTTATCAGGGAGCGGATCGACTTAAAGGGCAAACAATTATGTTGCGGCGTCGAAATCAGCAAGTCATAGTTCAAGGGTCCGGAGTATTGAGCATGCCGGAATCTTCTAAAGCCTCCGAACCACGTGTGCGGGTTTCTTGGCACACCGGGATGCGATATTCCGCGAAAATCCGACAGGCCATGCTGGCCGGCAACGTGCTGGCGGAGCTTGTCGGCCGACCCGATCAACTTAGCAGCCTGACGGCGCCAATCATGCGGATACACTTTAACCAACGGCGGAAGGATTCCAGAGCCATGCGCTTGGCGCAACTGCTGGCCTACGATCCGGCGGACCGTGATACGGTCATTGCGCGCGATGCCAGCTACAGTAAAACCGGAGTTTTACAAACCCGCATGCGTCTGCAATGCCCCAAATTAGCATACAATGCGGTGGAGGGACTGCTGAATATTCCCAGCGCCGGAAAAATGGTACTGGAAGATTATCGCCCCGCCACCAATGCCAATACCGCACAGCAACGCGGACAAAGTGCTTTTGCGTGGCATCAATCCCTGGCTTATCGAGCTAAAACCGGTCAGGTTAATTTGCGCGGTCATATTCGCCTGGTGTTCCGCCCGGTTAAACCGCTGCCAAAGGTTGCCGGCACGCTTACCGGCGGGACCGCGAACGGAGCCAATGCGGGACTGGTATTGCTGGACGCCCATACACTGCTGGCGCAATTAAATCACACCGGTCCACCGGCGAAAAATGGCGTGGATATGGGTATGGGCGGACCGACGCGCTTAAAAAAGGTTACAGCTGACAATGCGGTATTACAGGTCAGCGGCTTAAAATTGGCCGCCGATATTTTGACCTTAAATGCCGCGAAAGAACTGGCGCAGGCGTATGGATTAAACGGCCGCAATGCCATTATCTCCAATGCCAGCGGTACCGTACACGGTCAGGCCCGGCAGATTCTCTGGAATTTAAGCAAAGCCAAAGGTGGCATCACCCTGATTCAACCTACCGGCACGGCCAGTCTTCCGTAAAATCTCTCCGATTCATGACCGGCATGGCGATGTGGGTGCTCGCTTCCGCATTTCGAAGTCGAAAGCTCTACTCCAACATTTATTTCTGTATGGCCAACACGCCCTTGCCGCATCGCAACGCCTGGCGGTGGTTCGTATCCGCATAAAAAATGCGGCCGGTTCGCATAGTGGAAATGTGTCCATAGTATTTTTTGTATATTGCGCAATTTGTAACCGTTCATGGGTAAAAGTAGAAAAATCAGCCGGGATATACCACTTTTCATCGCGAATACTACCACCACAGATAACACGAATGAAATGGACAGAAATGGAAGGTACCAGTTTAGTATCCCGGCGGATTTTTCTACTTTTAC
>JAJZKY010000331.1 GCA_021803885.1 Planctomycetota bacterium | reverse complement strand
GTGGTGAAGGTATCGACGAGTTCATTG
This sequence comes from Planctomycetota bacterium, assembly GCA_021803885.1. The sequence goes on along the minus strand of JAJZKY010000331.1, from coordinate 5,842 downwards.
ACGCCATTGTATACGTTCTTTGTGACCAGCCCGGTTGGGGCTACAGTCTCGATGACGTTCCCTCTTGGGCCGTAGAAGGTGTACGAGGTTAAGGCGGTTGTCGAAATGGTTCCGGTGGTGGGATCAACGCTGTAGGTCTGGTCTTCATAATCGCGATTTTGGGAATCGTATTGACTGGTGGTGTAACCGACGAGTCCCGCAAGCACCGCACCGGGCGCGGCACTGGCCGCGGCGGCGATGGCGTTGGCGATGGTGGTGGCGGCACCGTTGAAGTTAAGTGTCGCCAGCGTATTGCCGAGGTTATCCAGTGAGTAGACGGTGATGCCGGGGTAGGCGTCGCTGGCACTGGTAACAACCGCCCCGGAACCGTTCAGGGTCAGGCCCGTTTCCGTGGCGACCAGGCGATCCTCAAAATCGTAGCTCAGCAGGCTGACCTGCTGAGTGCCGGCGATGTTGCCATCGGGATACTGGATTACTTCAGTGACATTGGAATCACCTACGGAGCCATTGTCATAGATATAGGATTGAACCTCCGTCATATTGTTGCCGGTGCCGGCGTTGGAGCCGTCAAAATAGGCCGGTGTGCCGGAGGCATTGCTCACTGCGTCATTGGTTCCCACCCAATTGGAGACCACCCGGCCCAGGGAATCGTAGACCGTATCGTGGACGGTGCGGTTGGCGTCGATGATCTGATATTGGCGGCCATCGGCATCGTACCCGTAATAGGTGGCATAATAGTTTCCGTTGGGGGCCTGGCCTGACAATTCATTGGTGATTTTAGTACCGCTATACGGGCTGCCCTGACTTGTGGCCAGATAGGTGGCGTTGGTAATATTGGCATACGCATCCGATTCCACCATTTGCCCTGCGGTGCGGCCGGAGTTGTTGTACAGCACGCGCGAAAGTGATTGAATTGTGAATTCTGGGGCGGAGCTGCTACCGTTCCCGATGAGATTCAGCACATTGGCATCACCGGTGGTTGCGCCATTACCCGGAATAAATCCGGGGAGTTGGATCACGCCGCCGGTAACGGTGAGTGTACCGGAGAAGGTGAGTGTTTCGCTGTAGGTACCTTCAAGTGTCTGGCCGTTGGCGGTGTAACTGTACGGAATTCTGGTGCGGGTCATGGTAATCGGGCCGGTGGTTGCAGCGGTTCCGTTACCATTTTGATCCAGCGTTTCGCTGACCCCGGTGAGGGTGAACACGGCATGATTTGCGTCGTCATAAATAATGTAATTGATATTGCCGTTGGGGCTGGTGATTTCAACAGGCCGGCCCAGATTATCTACCTGGTAGCTGGTGACAAGATCGCGGCCACCACCGGCGGGCGTAATCCAGCCGGCGGGCAATTCGGGCACGCCAAGCTGGTTGTAACCGTTGGAGCCGAAGGCCAATGTTCCGCCCGGATAGGTTCCGGCATAGTTTTCCAGATTGGAAATATTGGCGGTGTTGACATCCTGCACGCTCTGGATGACTGCGCCGGTGGCGTTATCGTAGGCGGTATAGGTGATATAGCCTTTTTCATCCATGGTCCATACGGGCTGGCCGAATTGGTTATAAACGGTCTGGGTGGTCGTGGCGGTGCCGGAACCGTTCTGACTGGTAGAGACCACGGGGTTGGTGGTGGTCAGGTCGGCGATCTGGTTGGTGGGCAGATTGCCGGCATTATTCTGCCAGGAATAGCTATAGGTTGTGGTTTCGGGTACCGAGCCGTTGCTGGCGGAACTTTGATACTGCGTGTAACTCGCTTCAGGGTATATGGTGGTACCGGAGTAGTTCGCATGGGCAATATAGGTGTATGAATCCTGCTCGATGGGCGTACCGCCGCTGCCCTGCTGGACGTAATCCGCTTCGAGATAACCTGCCACGCCGCCGGCGCTGGTAGCCGTGGCTGTGGTGTTGCTGTAATACGTACTGGACATAATCAGGCCTGTGCTGGCTTGGATAAGCCCCTCGGAAAGTCCGGCGTCGGCATAAGGCTCCAGCGCGGTTTCAAGCTGGGGAATGGTACTGGCACCGTTGAGAATAGAGGCGTTGAGATTGATGGCCGATGGAGAAATAGTGCTGATCAGTCGGCCGTTGCTGTCGTATTGATAGCCGGTGATCCAGTTCTTGCCGATATTGGCCGGGTTGCCGGGATCGTTTGATGTATTGTTGATGTCCAATATGGCATTGCCGTCGATGTTGACGTAGACGAGGTTTTCATTGCCGTCGGGCAATATTTCCGTGGAACGCACAACCCACGTATTGTAATTCAAATTGCTGTAGGTCATGGATTGCAAGGCCGGGTTGAAGGTGTAGCCAAGCACATAGTTTCCCTGGCCAAGATTAGCGGAAGCGCCCATGGAGCCGACAACCTCACCGACTACTTGCCGCTGATTGTTCCAGGTGTAGGCTTCATCGGCGTAAGGGGCGATCTGGGCGTCGGCGGCGGTGAAGGGATCGGTGTACGCGGCGGCGAGTTTTGCGAAACTGTCACCGGAGAAACTGTACATGAGGGCACCGACGTAGCCTTGGGCACCGGCGTTAAGGTCGGCGGGGGTGTAATAGCGGTAGTAATCCTCGCTTAGGACATTGCCGTTGCCATCTTCAATGGTGACAGTCTTTAAGTCACCAAAGTTGCCGAAGGCGTCGCTGCCGGTGTAGGTTCCCTGGTAGTAACTGTACGCAGCCTGCCGGAAGACCGTGGAGGTGGAATCTCCAACGCGCTGGATGGATTGCTGAATAAGGGAAATCTGGCCGTCGATATTGTAGGTGTAGGCAAATGTTTCCGTATTCCCGGCGGAGTCGGTTTGGGTAACGGTGGTGAGGAACCCGCCGGCGTTGTAGGTGAGATTGATCGTGTTGCCGAAGGGATCCAGGTATTGCTTCAGTTTTCCCTGCAGGTAGGTTGGCACCGCGGGCGAGAAGTCGTAATAAATGCGCTGGGAACCGATGGGATTTCCGTCGGCACCGCTTTGGTCCGTCCAGATGTAAGTTCCGTTGGCGGTGTCGTGAACCAATGTGTCGGTGGACGCACCGAGTGCCGAGTAGCTGTTGCTGGTGGAGCTGTAATTAAAGGTGGTTTGCCAATAGCTGCTGTGAATCATCATGATATCGGGATTGGCATCACTTTGGCCAACGAATTCCTGGAGGTAAGTCTGGCTCTGGTTCATCCAAGCGTTGCCAAATGTATTATCGGGAACGAGTGACGCATCCGGCGTCCAGTTGCGGGTGATGCTCCAAGCGCCGGTAAATCCGCCGGCGGTTAGATCGGTGTTGATAATTTGGGTGGCCCCAGTTGAGTCGAGGATGGGGTCGGCTTTATGGGTTGGGGTCGAGGTGGACGGAGTACGATTCGCGACGCTGGCCTTGTATGGTGTCGTGGGATTTCCGTCCGCCTCGGCGACGACTTGCATGTACTCGGTGTCCGGCCAGGGGCCGTTGACGTTCACGCCGTAGGATTGCCCAATGAAAGCGATGATTGTCTCGCCCGTCATGGCCTCCCATTGCGCGGCACTTAGGGCAATTTCATACGCTCCTCCGGTAACCTCGGCCTGGATGTTTCCGGCACCGTATAAGCCCGGGTAGTCCTGCGCGGCGACGTTTTCGATAACCGGACCCCAGTGGATCGCGTCGCTACCGTACATGTAGGTGCCGGATACCGTGGTGGTCGACAGCAAATTTTGCAGAGCGATAAGCACCGCCCCCTGCTGCGAACCGGCGTAGATAATCCCCGCGTTGTAATCCGCAGGCGACACGGTGTTGCCGCTGGCATCGGTCAGGCCAGTGATCTGAAAATACCCAGCCTGTTCGTTTGAAACCGCGATACCCAAACCGGTATTTACCGCGGTACTGTTGGTCATTGTCGGGCCGGAACGCCAAGAAGTGACCGTGCCGTCGGGCGCAATTGCCTGAACCTGGAAATAATAGTTGGTGTCAGGCCGCAGATTCTCGAAAACATAATAATTTCCGTGCGGCAGAATGTCAGTGACGGTGGTAAAATCGGCACCGTCCGTGGAGTAAGAGATGCTGTAGGTATAGCCTGCAGTTGTGAAAGGATTGGTTCCGGTCTGGTTCCAATTCCAGCCGAAAACTACTTCCGTTGGGGAAATGGCCATGGCATTGCCGAGGATGGTTTGCGTTGGCGGCGCGGAAGAGGGAGCAACTGCGGTGGTGGGCAACAGACCGGTGCTGCAGAGCACTTGGAACGGCGGATAGTAATACGTGGGCGGGTAGGCAACGTACTGTCCGCTGCTGTTAATGTATCCGCCGTTTCCGACATCATAGCCCTGTGGGTGCAACGCGTTGAGTTGGTCCTGAGTCCAGACGAGAATTTGACCTGCGCCGTATACTGTCGCCTCAGCAGCTCCAGTTTTAGAATAATAACCGGCACCCCCGCTAAAAGCAACATTTCCCTTGAGTGAGACCCCTTGGCCAATTTCCATGTCGGTTGAGGGCCCGAGAGAGATTGCGCTTGGGCCGATGAACCAGAGCGTTGCGTCAGGTGCCACCCACGCGCCGGAAAGGCCATGCGTGGGTGGCTTGGACGCGAGGGTGCCGATGTAGGCACCGCCGCTTGGAACCGTCAGGTCTGCCGAGAGGAGAATGTAGCCGCTATCGGAGGCTCCGTTGCCCAGCGATGTTACGGCCTGAATGGTGCCAATGGTCCATGTCCCCTGAATTAACAGCAGGCCGCCGTTGGTGGCCGTGAGAGCCCCCTCCAAGATGTCATTGGTGCCCGTGCCGTTGACGGCCAACTCGCCGGTGACCGCGCTGAGGGTTCCGTAGTTCTGCATACTCAGATTGATATTGAAGGACGAGCCGGTGTTGCCATAAACCTCGATCAGGCTGCCATTGAATATGCCACCGCTGTTGTCGCTGGAGCTGAATCCGCCGCTGCCGGCAATTTCAATGATTCCGTTGGCAGCCCAAAGGCCGGGAAGTTCTCCATCGAAAATTACAGGGAGGCCCGTGTTCGACGCGTTAGCGTCGTTCACCATGAGGGCGTTGTTGGTGAGGTTCAGCGAGCCGCCATCTTGCACGGAAATCACGCCATTATTGGTCAGGCCCGTGCCGTCCAGCGTGCCGCCCGAATAAAGCACGAGGGTAGCTCCCGAGGATATCTCCATGGGAATGGTCACGGTGGCACCGGACCAGGAAAGTGTTCCAGCAACAATGAAATCCACGCCCGATGCCGCTTCCAAGGTTCCGCCCGTGAAGTCCCAATTGCGTGCGACCACCGTCGAGTTGAGATAGAGCGTCCCTCCGCCCAGCGCAATTTGGCCGATCCCCGCAGTCAGCAGGGCTGCGTTGGCGGCAACTGTCATCGCCCCGCCGGCAAATTCCGCAATTCCCCAAGTGGCGCGAATGGTTCCATCATCCGTTCCACCGCCCGCCAGCAGCAGCCGGCCCGCCGCGGCGTTGACCAGGCCGTCGCTGTTGTTGAGCAAGCTCGCGCCGATGCCCCCACCGATTGCCCCCGTCCCGCCGGTCTTCTCGATAAGACCGTCGTTGGTAAATACGGGCGTGCTGGAGTCGGTGACCGCAAGTATGCCATCGGCAATAAAATTAAAAACAGCGCCGTGTTGATTGTCAATTTGCGAGGCACCGGCGAGGCTCATTCCGTCCACGGCGACGGTCACGGTTGCGCCATCCACTACAGTCAGAGAACTGGCGGAAAGCACCGGAGTGCCGGTCGCCCCGATTGCCAAGAGCACCTCGTTGGACAGTGCCATGGATCCTGAAGCCAGCGTCCCGCCGCTCCACGAGAGCGCTGCACTATTCTCCAATGTCACCGCCAAAGATGAAATTGTTCCGCCGGTCCAGGAGTTATCCGTGTCCGTCATGATCACCGAGCCGC
>JAJZKY010000330.1 GCA_021803885.1 Planctomycetota bacterium | reverse complement strand
CGCGTTGGCCGTGAGCCGTGCGCTGAAACGGGACCGCTCCGTCTGGTCCGGCAGACGGCCAAAAATAAGGGTCCACGCAACTTCGATAAAATCGGGGTGATCGGCAAATTCTTCAATCGGAATGCCTCGATAACGCAGGATGCCCTTTTCCCCGTCGATATACGTGATCCCGCTTTGGCAGGCCCCGGTGTTGCCGTAACCTGGATCCAGCGTGATCAAGCCCGTTTCCGCACGAAGCCGGCTGATATCAATTCCCCGCTCATTTTCCGTGCCCGTCACCAGAGGATAGGAATAGGATTTTCCGCCGTAGTGAAGTTCCACTGAATCTGCCATGCTAAGTCTTCCGATACTGCCTGGTTCGCCACCACACGAAGAAGATTATACGACAAGGCCCGGCGGCCTGCGACTATGAGACCGGCAACCATGCTGTTTTTCTACTCCGTAGCCAATACCATTTCCCGATAGGTCGCTCGATAGCCCGCCCGACCGAAAAGTTGGGTGGCCGGGAGGTTGTCCATCGCCACCATGGCTCTAATTTGATTGACACCCTGCCGCTTGGCCCAGCGACGAGCTTCCTGCAGCAATTGCCGCGCCACCCCATGGCGGCGATACGCCGCTACCACAGCCATATCATGAATAAAGGCGTACTCGCGGTATGCATAAATTGGAATTTCTTCCTGAATGCCCGCCACCAGTACCCCGACAAGGGGCGGCAACGACTCGGTGGAGGCGGCTGTTTTCGCGCAAAGAATAAGCCATCGCGAAGCAGCTAAGTTACTGTGCAACCAATGGTGATAGCGCAGGCCTATATCCTCACGAAGCTGCCACCGCAGCGGCCAATATGCCTCGTGCTGACGTTCCACCGACACACACAAATCGACAATGCCGGCCACATCCTCTTGCTTGGCGGGCGCCAAGGTGATCAATTCACTCATCAGGCAAAACTCCACCAGTGTGCTGTCCCAGTGCCTAACGGCCATACAATATACACAAAAATCCGGCACTGGTGACACACGCCAGCACTCAGGTTAGAATTTTAGCGGGTAAGCTGGAATTTCTCCGGCCGATGCCTGTTGGATGGCGCAATGTTAACGATGGTGATGACGATGAATCGGTAAAGGCCGTAGTGGTTGACGCCACCGGCGACCAGAAATAACCAAACATCACCTCGGCGGCGGTCGCCTGGGTGCAAAATTGTCGGCGGATTCTGGAGTTCATCCATGCAATTGCAAAACAGTACTTGGCGCCCGCGTCCTCGTTGGACGAAATCCGTACTATTTCTGGTGGCGATGACGGGGTTGCTGGCCTTGGTGCAATTAGCCCCCGCGGCGCCAGCCCTGTTTCCCGCTGCCGCGGCTGCGTCAAAAACGGTTGCAACCCGCTTTATTCCTTTCGGATTTCTGTGGTCATCTCATTTTGCTCCTTATGAACGGGTCATGATCTTTGTGGTGCTGGGAGTTGCAATATGCAGCATTTTGTATGCGTGGATGCTTATGCGCATGGTCCGACAAGCGGATCGCGGCACCGCCAAAATGCAGGAGGTTTCGCACGCCATCCGCGAAGGATCCATTGCTTATTTGGCCCGGCAACGAAGAACCTTAATGCCCATCATCGGGCTTTTGGCGCTGGTGCTGCTGGCAACCGCGAGTTGGCATACCTCCGCCGGGGCTAATTTACCTGTTGGCCGGGCCATTGCCTTTTTGATGGGGGCGCTATTTTCGCTCACTGTGGGGACGGTGGGCATGTTGACGGCCACGCGGGGTAATCTGCGGGTGGCGGCGGCAGCGCCCCACGGTTTCGGCAAGGCCTTGCAACTCGGCTATCGCACAGGAACCGTCACCGGCATGTTAACCGAGGGCCTGGGACTTCTGGGCGCAACGCTCATTTTTATGTATTTCGGAGATCGGGCGCCGGAAGCTCTATTAGGGTTTGGCTTCGGTGGCACCCTCTTGGCGCTGTTTATGCGCGTGGGCGGGGGAATTTACACCAAGGCCGCCGATGTCGGGGCGGACCTGGTCGGCAAAATCGAAAAGGATATTCCCGAAGATGATCCACGCAATGCCGCCACCATTGCCGACAATGTGGGAGATAATGTGGGAGATTGCGCCGGCATGGCCGCAGATATTTTTGAAAGTTACGAAGTCACCATGGTGGCCGCCATGATTCTGGGTTGGGCCACCTTCGGACACAAGGGCGTTCTTTTTCCACTCTTGGTGCAGGCTATTGGAGTGGTATCAGATATTATTTCCACCTTCAGCGTGCGGGCCCAGAACAAGGGCGGCGTCAATGAGGCCTTAGGCTCGCTGAATTTCGGATTTCGCCTGGGTGCGACCCTTAGTACCGTCGGATTTATGACGCTGGGCTTTTTTTATTTGCGTTTCAGCCCGCATTCGCTGGCCGATAAGCACCTGTTGGCCGCCGCGGAAACCCACGCTACCTGGTGGACCAATTTTGGCATTCATGGGCTGGATATGCGCCCGGCAGAGGTTACATTCTGCGGCATTTTGCTGGCGATGGCCCTGAGTTACGCCACACAACATTTTACCGGCACAGAACACGGCCCGGTGCGCAGCCTCGTCAAGGCCTGCTCCACAGGGCATGCAACAAATATTATTCATGGCTTGGCCGTCGGATTGGAAAGCAGCGTGTGGGCCATCATTATTATCGCCGGAGCCATCATGGCCAGCGTCCTGATTTTTTGGGGCGCAACGCCGCCGTTTGTCGCCTATGGCGTGGCGATGTCCGGCATTGGCATGCTCACCCTCACCGGCAATACCATCAGCATGGACGTATTTGGCCCCGTAGCGGACAACGCCAACGGTATCGGCGAAATGGGCTACGATCGCTCAGCCATGGGCGAGGCAGAGTACGCCAAAGCTCGGCAGGTGCTCGCGGATTTGGACGCCACCGGCAACACCACCAAGGCCGTAACCAAGGGCATCGCCATCGGCAGTGCGGTAATTGCAGCCGTAAGCTTGTTTGCCGCGTTCATTACGGTCATTGGCACCGGGGGCGGTTCAGCCCAAAGCCATCTGACCAGTGCGGTTTATAACGCGGTAACGAGCCTGCTAAGCGTGACCAATCCCCGGCTGTTTGTGGGTATTTTGATCGGCGGCGCCGTGCCCCTGCTGTTTTCCTCCATGACCATACGGGCCGTCGGACGGGCAGCCCACCTGGTGGTACAAGAGTGTCGCGTGCAGTTCCGCGATAAGGAAATCTGGAAGGGCAACAAGAAGCCGGATTATGGCCAGGTGGTCAATATATGCACCATGGAGGCCCAACGGGAACTCATTGGGCCGGGTCTGTTGGCGGTCCTTTCGCCGGTATTGGTTGGGTTTTTGCTGGGGGTCCTGGCCCTGGCCGGATTTTTGGCCGGCGCCATTCTTAGCGGGCAACTGCTGGCAGTATTCATGGCCAACAGCGGTGGAGCATGGGACAACGCCAAAAAGGTGATTGAAGATGAACCTCGTGACCACGACCGCAATACGGGCAAGGGTTCGGAACGGCACAAGGCCGGCGTAACTGGCGATACCGTGGGCGATCCACTTAAAGATACCGCCGGCCCCGCCATTAACCCACTTATCAAGGTGATGAACATGGTATCTTTACTGGTGATTCCCTTGATTTTGCCCTTTGATCCCCGGTTCATCAACGCTCTGTCATCCCGCATGCCCACGCCGTCCACCGTGGTGGTGTCTCACCATACGTGGATTCCCTGGGCTATCGTCGCTGGCTGTGTGCTGGCCCTGGGCTGGGCCGTCTACAATTCCAAGCGTGAATCCGCACAGATGAAAGGAGTGCTGGAAGGATTGGCGGCTGTAGGCACAGACTCACCCACGGTCGCGGCGCCGGATGTCAACAAGTAAACCAGAGGCTTACACTCGCCTATTTTGCAGCGGACAGCCGCACAGGCCCGAAGGCCGGAATGGACCGATCCGCTTCATCGGTGATATTACACACCGGGTTACACCCGTACCCGTAATAGATGACGGCATTGGTGGCCTCCTGCGCATTAAGCCGCGTTAAAATCCGAGCCTTGTTGCCCTGCAGCTTCACGTCCACCACATTGACGGCTCTTGCTTCACTTACCACCGCAAACCCCACGGGTCGCCCGCAAGCCACCAGCTTTCCGATCACATCCGAAAATGTAGCCACCACCTCCGCCGCACCATTATCCTCGATTTGGCCAATGGCGATGGATTGAAGGCGAATCGGTACGCGGTGCGCCTTTCTTGCGCGACACAAATGGCCCATGGCTTGCGCCATTCGGCGGCCCAATCGGTTAATGTCGCTGCCGCCGATGTGAATAGCATCATCCAACGTCAGGTCAATGGCCGGCACCACTGCCAGATGGGCAATGCTGTTGGGCAACTGCCGCTGCTGCTCGCGAATGATATTCCACCAGTTGGAATCGGTTTCCACCACCCGGGAAATCTGCACCGCCACAAACGGCAAGGACGCATGGCCAAAATCTCGTCGCATGGCCGCCACCAGGTCCCGCATCCGCGCGGTGTAAAGCGCTGCCGCCTGATCCCCGCAATCGCTTTCCCCCTGGTACCAGGCCACTCCCGCAATGCGTCCACCATTCTTTTGCACCCGCCGCAGTGCCGCACCGTAGAGGCTGTTGGTTCCTTCGCCTCTACGGGCCGGGCTCCACTGCTCCATGGAGGTGCCGCCATGGGCGGCTGCGATCAACCCCTGCGGAACTTTCGTCAGCCGCCACATTTCCTGCGCAAAGGCCATGCCCGGCCCTACATATCGATCTTTCTTCAGGGCAGGACAACCGATAATTCCATGCACCTTGTCCACCGCCGCCCACAAAGCATGAAGTGGATCACGGGCCACGCCCCAGTGGTCGTCCATAAAAAAAGCCCGAACCATCGGATGCCTCGGCAAGGCATTGATCCGTCGCGCCACGCCCTCCATGTTGGATTGGCCCGCCAACAACCACACATCACCCACCAGCACATCCGTGATGGTGGCGCGATCGGCAATTTTCCCCGTCGCGTCAAGAACCTGCACTTCAATCTGATACGGCCCCCCGACGGGCAAGCCGGTAACCCGCCCCGTAAAACGACCGTTTTTGGCCGTCCCTATCTTTTTTCCACGAAATCCTGCCGGTACGCGCCCGGCCCGGCTCACGTGAATCTTCACGTCACCCACAGCATCAGTGGCGCCGCTGATCGGGGCATCGCTGACATTGCCGCCATTACGCTGCAGCACACAATGATTGAAAATAGAGGCTTCTATTTGCATACATACTCCTGACTTAATTCCTCGGCCACCATGATCTTTCACATACCTTGCCGGGCTTTCTGTGGCCGAAAGCGAACTTGACACGCCGGCTACCTGGAGATCGGCTTGGAGGTTCTTTTGACCCACGCCGGGCTGTATCGGTCATCAATTTGTCGGATGCCGCGTTCTTCCGCGGCCGCCCGCGATTGCAGGCTTAAATACGTGGTGCGAAACGCCCGTGCCGTGTCGGCACGCAATCCGGCGGCTTTTCCGACGCTGATCGCCTCGATAAATCCCTGAAACACGTGCCCCTCCTCCAACAATTCCTCATCTTTACCTGCCTCGCTGCCCACCATGGCATGGCATACCCCACCCGGGCCGCGGTCTAGATAGGCCTCTATCTGGCCGCACGAACCCACCACCCGGATCCAATCATCGCCGTGCGTTGGCGCACCGGCCGGCCGAAGAAAATCCACGGTGATGGTGGCCATTCCCCCGTCCACAAGTTCCAGCAGCATTGCCGCATGATCCTGACATTGGGGCAATTCCGGATGCGCCATATTCCCCTGCCATGCCGCCAGCGTTAAGATTTCCTTCCCCGTAACCTCCCAGAGCATGTCCAGAGCATGAATCCCGAT
>JAJZKY010000329.1 GCA_021803885.1 Planctomycetota bacterium | reverse complement strand
CATTGGAGGGTTTTGAACTGCCCGATGGTCAGCGGCTGGCTCTGGACACGGCGTTCAAGCGCGAAGGCCATCCCTTCCGCGTATCCATCGTGTGCGCGATGTGGATGACAGGCTTCGACGTACCGTGCCTGGGCAGCCTCTACCTGGATAAGCCGCTCAAGGCGCACACGCTCATGCAGGCGATTGCGCGGGCTAACCGTGTGAGCGAGGGCAAGGAAAACGGCCTGATCGTCGACTACTGCGGAATCCTGAAGAACCTGCGCAAGGCCCTGGCTACCTTTGCGGGAAAGGGTGATGAGGGCCATGGCGGAGGGGAGGAGGAAGTTGATCCAACCCGGCCGACGGAAGAACTGCTGGAGGCACTTGGCGAGGCTATCGGCATGGTGCGGCTCTTCCTGACAGACCGGGGCGCGTCTCTCGACGACATCCAAACCCGGACCGGATTCGCGCGGAACGCCGCCATCGTGAAGGCCAAGGAAGCCGCCAACGAGAGCGACGAATCCCGCAAGCGCTTTGAGATTCTTTGCCGTACGGTCTTCAGCAAATTCAAGGCTTGCTTCGGCGATGGCCGGCAGCAGGATTTTCGCCGGGACCGCGACGCCATCGACATCATCTACAAGAGCCTGCAGGACGACAAGCAGCACGCCGACATTACCGAGATCATTCAGCGGCTCCACGCCGTGGTCGATGAAGCCATCGAGACGCGGGCTCCCGGCAGGGATGACGGCAGAATCTACGACATCAGCAAGATTGACTTCGAGCGCCTGCGGCAGGAGTTCCAGCGCATCGCCGCGCCGAATACTACGGTGCAAAACCTCCGCACCGCCATTGAGAACCGTCTCAGGCGGATGATTGAACAGAACCCCCTGCGCACTGATTTCCAGGAGCATTACCAGCAGATCGTCCGTGAGTACAACCAGGAGAAGGACCGCGCCACCATTGAGCGCACCTTCGAAGATCTGCTGCGGTTCGTGAACGAGCTCGACGAAGAGCAGAAGCGCGCGATTCGAGAAGGGCTGGACCAGGAGAGCCTAGCGCTCTACGACCTACTGATGAAGCCCTCGCTCTCGCCGAAGGAGATCGGGCAGATCAAGCAGGTTGCGGTGGAATTGCTGTCGACGCTAAAGGAAGAGAAGCTCAGGGTTGACCAGTGGCGAGATAAGGAAGGCACTCGCGACGCTGTGCGATCGACGATTTTTGATTTCCTCTACAGCGACAAGACAGGCTTGCCGGCCGCCTATAGCGAAGACGAGATCAAGGACAGGTCAGAGAAGGTCTTTCAGCACATCTTCTATGCCTACCCGACGGTGCCTTCCCCAATCTACTCGGCACCGCAAGGTGGAGCTGTCGAAGCCACCTTCGATTAATCCGCATATTCAGTAGGCACTCCGCACCCAGCTCAATATATTGTGGTCCCCATTCGCCGTTTTCCAGGCCATAAGCTTCTCGGTCTTGATCCATCCCTCCTTCGTTGAATTCACAAACTCCTTGAAGCCAATCTTCGGCTCCTATCGCCGACCTCAGCACATTGCTGCGCAACCCGGCTGCGCTCTCTTTATGGCGGTTCACCTCATGGTGCCCAACGATCCATCGTTAGGCCGCGTGGGCTGAGCTGCATAACGCCAACGCAATACAAACCCCGACTGTCGCTTTAAAGTCGAAACCCAACACTAAGGTGACTCGTTTATGGAACTCAACGTACGTTTTGGCCATCCTGTCCTGATCTTCATCTACACGCTCTCGGTATTTCTGATGGGTGACGCCGTTGGCATCTTCTGGCGCACGGAACCCGTTACTGCATTCTCCATGGCCCTGCTTAGTGCCTCGTTCATGGTCGTGCACGACACATTTATCACGTTGATCTGGGCCTGGGCGGCCGCACGCTGGGCGCAAGCGGCCAGCGATCGCAATAAGTCGAGATCAAAAGATGTCCGTTAATCCGGCGACGTCACTCTGTTCGTTCATGCCCACAAAGAGCTGAGGGATAGGTCAAGCCAGGAACTCCACAGCGTCACATGAAGATCAGCGAACGTCTGTTTGTCCGTTTCCTAAAAAGTCTTCTACCGGCGCGATTTCAGCTCAAACACGTGCGCCGGTCTCCCCTTTCCACTCAGGCGATTTGCCTCATCTCAGCTAACAACCCATTGTTAGGGTGCATTGAGTTAAACCGCACCACATAACCGCAAAACCAATCCGCGGCCCGCCGCTCGCTGCCCAAGGCACCGAAACGGCGGGCCGTTCTGTTTTCTGGAGGACTACAAATGAAAACTCCCGATGGCTACATCTCTGAGCGTAACCGTCGAATCTCGAATGACGCAGCTTTCACTTCTTTGCGAGGAAAATCAGCCTCGCCGCTTCACCCTGAACTGCGCCAAGCCGCAAACCGAGGCCTCGAAATCTTCCCCGTCTCTGAATTGGCAAAACTGACAGGAAATCTGGACCTCCTGATCGGCGAAGCATCGAGCGACATTTCTCGCCTGATGGCGCTCACGGAAGAAAATCCGCTGTCTCCGTGGCGTGTCGCTATCGGGCCTTCGGGCTTGTGTGTAGTAGAAGTGGCTGGATCCGCCGGCTGGGCGTGCCTAGCTGCTCTGAATCAAGAGCAGGAAGACTGTTCCACTCTTCGGGTGGAACGTGGAGGCATGACCTGGGCTTTGTTTCGGTGGCCCAAAGGTCTGGTTCTGCGCAATCCGGCGAAGAGGCTCCCGCCAGCGGTGAGGATCCTTGGCGAGGGTCGGAGCTGCCCCATTCCACCCTCTCCCAGTTGCCGCTGGGCAAACCCTGGCCCCACGGCCGAAATCGAAGCAGTGCCCGGCTGGCTGCGGGAACTTGCCTTTGAAAATCCAGATGGGCCGCCCGGAAAGGCGATGCCTGTGCCAACCGTCGCTTATCGCCCCGTACCCTGTCGCTCCACGCCGCGCTTTGAGAAGCAGCACCGCCGTGCGCAGAAGGGATACACGATCTGCGATCAGGCAGGGTTCCGCGGAGGCTACCGTGTTTGCCGCCGCCGTTAGCTGGATTGAGAACAGTCAAGTCAACGAAAACGGGAGCGCCAGTGGGTTACCAGCACTGGCGCTTCATCACCAACCAGCATCCACTCCAGAAAGGAAACCCCAAGTGAACCAGAAAGCACTCCGATTTTTTATGAACCGCGATGCTCGCTACGCGCGATCCCTGTCGAACCAGCCTGCAGTCGCTGCCAGAAAAATGCGCGCCGGCAAGATCTGCAGCTCATGTAAGCTCGCCCTGCCTGAGCCGCACACCCCTGGTCTCAAGCGGTGCGAATCCTGCGCCAGTAAGCACTTGGTCTTCATGTACTTCCGCAAGAGCGGTGGCTGGCATTGCAGCTTCACGAACGAGGCCAGGGAGAAGCTTCCACGAGAGTGCACCTTCAAGAGCTCAAGCACGGTGGTCGAGCTAGCCAGGCGCGGGAACGGCCTCGTTGACGCATGGGATCGCGAGGGCTTCGAACTCGACCTCGAGATTGGGAAAGGCGGCATCTGGCTGCGCTTGACCGACGATCAATATCGGGCCGTAGGCGGTATTGTTTGAGTGCCTTTCGCTCTTGTGGGAGGCTAATTTCCCCCACGCGGCTACGAGAGACTCGTACCTGCCAGCGTGAAACTAAGTGAGATTCTCCGAGTTACCTTCAGATTCTGCTCCCTCTCACCTACCGGAAATTTTTGAGCAGCCCTAACGTTGAGATATGGGCATCGAGTTGCAGGATTCCGCTGATATTTATGGCGGCCGCACGGCAGAGAATCAACCTCTGCCTGCGCGCGGCCGGGTGGATCCTGCGGATGTCTTGCTCAATGTTAAAGACGTAGCCGAAGGCATCAGCCACTCACGCACCCCCCGCCCGCGCGGCGTGAATGATGTCGCGGTGCCAAACAGCCCCGCGTGCGCTCTTGCCGATTCCGGTCTCGCCGGCATCGCCAAAACAACTCCGGACCTAGTGTTGACAACGTTCAGGATGATGGGGAATGTTGTCTATCTGCACGCTCCAACCGGAAAAGTTCTTATGGAGATCGGCCACCTATCGCCATCAGAGCTAGGGACGATGCTGGATCTGGGCGCCAGCAAGGCAATCGGAAATGATGCTGGTGGATCCGCCAGTAGCCAAATCAATCCGGTGAAAAACAACGAAGACCAACTGAATCACGCGATCGAGGACGCTTCCATCATTCGGACGCCTAAGGGCTACGTGGGCGACCATAAAGACGCCTCCGAAGTGCTGACCCGCGAGAACCGGCACGGATACAAGCAACTGGTGCGTAACCAGAAGGTCAAGATCGAGCCCGAACAAAACTACTCTCCAGGCGAGGTCGCGGCGGCGCTGAACCTGAGCTACGATTCCGCATTGCGGCGCATGCATAAAATGAAGGGTGTGGTCGATTTGGGAACACCGACACGCCGATATAAGCGGGGCAAGAAGAAGTTGAGAATCAGCGGCAGGAATCTGCTGGCTTACCTCAGAACTAAGACGGTAGCGTAGCCTTGCAGCAAAATTCTTCTAAATGCTACATGTTCATTGGGCAATCTCGTTGCCATTCTCGTCCAGCCCCATCTTTAACCATGCCTCACGCTGCACTTCATCCAAGCGGTCTTCTGCTTCTTTGATCCAGTGACGGTAGGTTCTGCGGATTTCGTCAGGCGATGAGCCCACCATGTCCGCCACGTCATCAACACGCACGCCAGCTGAAAGCCACTCGGTGATTCTATAATGCCTGAAGCCATGCGGAGTCGTTTCGACACCTGCATCCCTGATGGCCTTGTTCACCCGCTCACGCCACTGCGGATATGTGCCGGGGAAGGCAGGTTCCCCCAAAGCCTCAAGCTGTTTCGCGAGTGACTCGCTGATGCGCACCCGGTAGCGTTCGTTGGTCTTGGTGCGTTTGCCACGGATAACCTGCTCCTGAATCGCGGGAGATCGCTCCGGCTTTGACATTCCGTACTTTTCGGCGTCCCTCTGCGACATTGCGAACTTCATGGCATCGACCAGCGCCATCGCCGTTTCACGCATCAACAGGCACAAGAGCCGAACTTGCCCCGTCGCAGTATTCAGGATTTTCTCGACCTGCTCTTTAGTTGGCGGCTTAACCTCTGCCTTCTCGTAGCTAATGCGAAACTGTGGATTTGTCTTGGGGTCCGGTATTGGAGTTTTTTTAATGTAGTCCATTCCCGCAGCCCACGAAAAGAACCCACTGATTACAGACCAGTGGACGCTCAAGCTGCTGCTGTCCCCGCTACGATGCGGCAGCGTTACACGCCACTTCATGGCCATTTCGGTGGTGAAGGCGGACAGGAGAAGGATGTCGTTCTTCTCGCACCACTCAACGAGCTTGTCGCCCATTTGTTTCGCCTTAGTATTGCCCAATTTGTTCTGGTCACGGAATTTGTACCATTCCTGTAAGACGGCTGCCACGGTCCTGCTTTTGGGCGCCACTTTGCCTTTGGCGAATTTCTTTAGGCGCTTCTGCAAGGCCTTCACTCTGGACTGGGCTTCAGACCAGCTACGGGTCTCCAAGGACCACTTATTCTGGTAGGCGAGCTTCTTGCCCTCGAATACGCCGGGGGTACCTTTCCAGACGAATTGAACGTGCAACGGACAACCGCATCGAGGCTCATAGCGGTTGGTGCTGGCGCAGTTGTCCCGGTTGTGGCGTCGAAAAACAGTGAAGGTCATGAGAACTGTCTTTCCCCTGCCGGAGGTAGGGTTCTGGGAACCCTTACAGCAGGTTTAGGACAATCGTAGGGACAGTTTCAAGGGGAAGTCAAGAAAGTGCAGTATTTATGCAGGCTAATAATTGGCTCCTCAGGTAGGACTCGAACCTACAACCCTTCGGTTAACAGCCGAATGCTAAACCCTGGAGCACACATGTTTTCAACT
>JAJZKY010000328.1 GCA_021803885.1 Planctomycetota bacterium | reverse complement strand
TTTCCAGCCCTGCTGCTGGCTGTCTTTGCGCTGGCTGCGGTGAGCGCCCACGCCCAGACCTATTACACAGTGACAGATTTGACGGATAGCGCGACAGACACTGGCTCGATCCGCTATGCGGTCAATCAGGTGAATGCGGGCACGGGTGGCGACACCATTGACTTCTCTGGCGCGGGAGCATCGGGCACCATCACGCTGACCAACGGCACGCTGACGCTGAGCAAAAACGTGACCATCTCCGGGCCGGGCGCGAACCTGTTGACGGTTTCCGGCAACAGCACAGTACTCGTGTTTACGATCAGCTCTGGTGTTACGGCCAGCATCTCCGGGCTGACCATCGCCAACGGCGGCAACTCCCTTGGCTGTGCCCAAGGCGGCAGCGTCGGCGGCGGAGGCATTTTCAATAACGGCGGCATGTTGACGGTGAGCAACAGCACTCTCTCCAGCAACACGGTCACCAACACCTGTTTCGGTGGCCTCGGCGGCGGCATTTTCAACTACAGCGGCACGTTGACAGTAAACAACAGCACCTTCACGGGTAACGCCGCCAACGCCCAGAACGGCAACAGCGGTTACGGCGGTGGCATTGCCAATGAAAGCGGTACGGCAAACGTGAGCAACAGCACGTTCACGGGCAACTCGGCCAACAGCACCGCCAATTCCTATGGTGGTGCCATATTCAACGGTAGCAGCGGCACGGTGATGGTGAACAATGTTACCGTTTCCGGTAACACGGTCTACAGCGCTGGTGGCGGCATTGCCAACAGCGGCACTACGTTGACCATCACCAATAGCATCGTGGCGGGTAACACCACGACGAGTACTCCGGGCGATGACTGCGATAGCTGTGGTACGCAGAGCGCCAACAACCTCATCAGCACGCCGTCGAATATCATCAATCCGATGCTTGGTTCGCTGCAATACAACGACGGCACTACAGAAACCATGATGCCGCTGACGGGTAGTCCGGCCCTGAACGCTGGGTTGAGCAGTACGCTACCCACCGATCAGCGCGGCTTTTATCGGCCCACGGGCAGCGGTGTGGTCAGCGATCTGGGGTCTGTGGAAGTTGGCGGTGGGGATGTTGCGGCCATCAACGCGGGCGGCCCGGCGACAGGCAGCTTTGCGGCGGACGAGGACTTCAGCGGCGGCAACACCTACTCCACAAGCAACACCATCGCCATTCCGGCGGGAGTGGCCAATCCGGCGCCGGCGGCGGTGTATCAAACGGAGCGGTATGGAGTCTTCAGCTACACGATTCCTGGGCTGACTGCGGGCAGCACGTATACGGTGCGGCTACACTTTGCGGAGATCTATTGGCAGGCGGTGGGGCAGCGCGAGTTCAACGTGAGCATCAACGGCGCGTCGGTGTTGACGAACTTCGACATCATCGCGGCAGCCGGAGGCCCGGATACGGCGGTGACGGAGTTGTTCACCACGACAGCCAATGCCAGCGGTCAGATCGTCATCAGCTTTACCAAGGGAGCGGCGGATCAGCCGAAGGTCAGCGGGATTGAGGTGATTGCGGGGACGGTGGCGCCGCCGCCGCCGCCACTGATCAACGCCGGCGGAGCGGCTGTGGGCAGCTTTGTGGCGGATGAGGACTTCATGGGCGGCAACACCTACTCCACCACAGCCACCATCGACACCACGGGAGTTCCCAATGCCGCGCCGCCGGCGGTGTACCAAACGGAGCGGTACGGAGCCTTCACCTACACCGTTCCCGGAGGGCTGACGCCGGGGGCCAGTTACACGGTGCGGCTGCACTTTGCGGAGATATATTGGTCGCAGGTGGGGCAGCGGGAATTCAACGTGAGCATCAACGGCACGCAGGTGTTGACGAACTTCGACATCATCGCGGCGGCTGGAAGCAACAACCGCGCGGTGGTGGAAACGTTCACCACGACGGCCAATGCCAATGGTCAGATCGTCATCAGCTTTACCAAGGGAGCGGCGGATCAGCCGAAGGTCAGCGGGATTGAGGTGATTGCGGGGACGGCGACGCCGGCGACGCCGCCATCAATCAACGCTGGAGGCCCGGCGGTGGGCAGCTTTGTGGCGGATGAGGATTTTATCTGCATCGGCGGATGCGGTGCTTACGCCACAACGAATGCCATCACCATTCCGTCGGGAGTGACCAATGCCGCGCCAGCGGCGGTGTATCAAACGGAGCGGTATGGATTCTTCACATATCTCATTCCTGGGCTGACGCCGGGGGCCAGTTATACAGTGCTGCTGCACTTTGCGGAGATTTATTGGACGCAGGTGGGGCAGCGGGAATTCAATGTGAGCATCAACGGCACGCAGGTGTTGACGAACTTTGACATCATCGCGGCGGCGGGCGCTCCGAACACGGCGGTGGTGGAATCGTTCACGGCCACAGCCAATTCCAATGGCGGGATCGTCATCGACTTTACCAAGGGAGCGGCGGATCAGCCGAAGATCAGCGGCATCGAGGTGCAATAACGCCACACTCCACGGCAACAGCAACAACAACAGCAACAACAACAGCAACGTCAACAACAACGGCGACCCAAAAGGGTCGCCGTTGTTGTTGATATAACTTGCCTCCAGTAGATCATGGTGGCGGCCAGCGATAGAAGAGCAAGGTGGCTGGCTGCTGTTTTCTCGAATCCGATCAGCAGCTTGCGGAAGCGGTTGATCTTGGGCCGGGTTCGTTCTGCCACCCAGCCTAGGAACCCATCGCCACGCAGATTGCAGCAATATCGCCGATTTGTTCTCCCAGCGCGGCGGGTACAATCTGGCAGTCATTGGCTGAAGCGGCTAGAGCTTCCCGTTGCATTGTTACTCGCGCGGGAGCCAGAAGGCTTTCGCCCAGGCGCAGAGCCAGTCCTCCGATGACAATTCGTTCCGGGTTCAGAATATCCACAAGGATTGCCAAGGCCTCTCCCAGCCGGCTCCCAGTGCGGCGAATAATTCGTTTTGCCAGATCATCCCCTTGCTGCGCGGCTTCTGCAACATCCTTTGCAGTAAGCAGACCATTCTTGTGGAAATGCACGGCCAGCATCGTGATCTCGCCATACTTGATGGCTGCGGCGATTTCTCGATATGCCCACTGAGCCATTCCTCCTCCGCTGGCCCAACCCTCTACGGAGCCAGCTTTGTTATGCCCGATCGGCCCGGAGCGGGTAAGCCGAACATGCCCGATCTCACCAGCCTGATCCGATGCTCCGTGGTATAGGTGGCCATTTGCGATGATGCCCGCACCCATTCCAGTTCCCATTGTCAGGAACACGATGTGCTGCGCCCCCTGCCCTGCGCCAAATCGATATTCGGCAACAGCGCCAGCGTTGGCATCGTTTTCCAGCCTGCAATCAACATCGAATTCCCGTTGCAGTATGGATGTGATGGGAACATCCACCCATGTGGGCAAATTCGGAGGGGCCTGAATCACTCCAGAGATGCGATCCAATGGGCTTCCACAACTCACGCCGATGCCCCCAATTTCACTTTTGTGGATGCCCTGTATCTGAAGAAGCTGGTGAATGTTTTCCTGGATCAGATTCAGTGCCCGTTCGGGGCCTTGATCCGGTAACGTTGGGAATTCGACCCGCGCAAGTATCGCAGGTGGCTCCGATGAAAGAACAATGGCGGTTTTCGTTCCGCCGATGTCCACGCCGATCCAGATATTGTTTTCTGTGTTGCGATGGCCTTGTCCCTTATTCATACGTGGCCTTTCCCATGATTGAAACCGCAAGCACGTAGATAAAACAGAGCGCAGGAACCATCATGGCGATTCGGAGGCCAAAGTGATCCGCAGTCAAGCCTACCAAGGGCGGAATGATTCCACCCCCTATGGATGCCGTAATCAGCAATCCAGAGATGGCTCCCTGGGATTGGCTGAAAGTATGAATCGCTCCGCTGAACAGAAGGGTGATGAGCACTGAGGTGAAGAAGCCGCAGGCAACGAATCCGAAAGCTGTGAATTTTACCGGAGCGAACGTGGCAAGAAGCAGGGATCCCAGGGCACCCAGCGAATATATCCGCAGCATGGAGCGTGCCCCAATCCTATGAATGCCATATCCGCTGGTGAGACGGCCAAGCCCTTGCAATCCCCAAAAGAGGGACACCGTAAGAACGGGAAGAGCGGGCAGGTAGCGCAAAAATACATTCTGATTTGCGTCGGCAATTCTCTCTGCGCCCAAACCATGCACCTGCTGAAAAAATTTTACGATCCAGGATGCAGTTCCCACCTCTGCTCCCACGTAGAAAAAGACTGCCAGAAAATAGGTGATCGCGATGGGGTGCCAGCGAAGTTTAACAATCTCGCGCAAGCGGAGTCGCTCCCTGGACACAATCGCTTGTTCAGGAAATTTGGAGATGGCCAGGAAAATGAACAGGATGGCGCAGAGCAGCGCGTAGTACACGTAGAGACGCTGCCACGGCTGCCCATGCGATTGCAAGGCAGAGAGACAGAAGGGGCCTGCAAAAGCTCCAATCCCACAAAAGCCAATGGTCAACGTGAGATTTCGATGGTAATTCTCACGGATGTCCAAGTGTGAAACCAGTGGATTGCCTGCCGTCTCCAAAAGAGCGACACCAGCGCCGATGACAAAGGCCAAAAACGTTATGACCGCGAAACTATTGGCCCACGGAATGGTGCCACAACCGATGGTCATCAAAAAAACGCCGGAGAGCACGACGGGTTTCGCCCCAAAGCGATCCGCAACCAAGCCAGCGGGAATCGAGCACACCCCGAACGGTATGTACAAGGCAAATGCCAACAATCCGCCTGCAAATAAACTTAGACGATATTGTTGAATTAAAATTGGGATGACCACTCCCACCACGTTGAGAACAATTCCAAACGTAAAATAAGACGCGAACAACACCCATAACAGCCGATTGGGTCGATCTCTGTCCGCTACTTCTGTTGTGTCTGCCGTCATCAGGGGATCTCAATAAAATCGATTTTCTTCATACTAGCGCAAACGCAGATGCTTGGATATTTATTTCATCAGCCATGCAAGGTTCAATAATTTCTGTCTGGGGATCGTTCTCGCTTGTCCCATTCGTCGCTTTTCTTTCATCCTTCAGCGGCGCTACCAGAAGAGCAGACAGGCCCGCCTCCGGTATATGATGATGCGTGGAGTTTCATCGCATCGTCAAACGCCTGCCGGAGTTGGAGAGTACAAAGGCGACCTGTGGTGTAGCTGGGGTCGTTTCGGGCGGGCATCAACCTTTCAAAATAATCTAAAACCTTTCAAGGAGAATGCAACATGCGTATAGGTGTGCTTACAGGTGGCGGCGATTGCCCCGGACTGAATGCGGTGATTCGCGCCGTAGTGCGGAAGGGAATTTTCCATTACGGCGACGAATTTCTTGGCTTTATCGAGGGCTGGCGCGGAGTGGTCGAGGACAAGACTATGCCGCTGACCATTGACAGCGTCTCCGGAATCCTGCATCGGGGCGGAACCATTCTGCGTACCTCGCGCACCAATCCGCGCAAGACCGAAGGTGCCATCGACAAATGTCTGGCGACCATTGCGCGCAACAAGCTGGACGCGCTGATTACCATTGGCGGCGATGACACCCAGGGCGTGGCCAATGCGCTCATCGAAAAGGGAGTCAAGTGCGTCGGCGTTCCCAAGACGATTGACAACGATCTGAGCGGC
The DNA here is from genome assembly GCA_021803885.1 of Planctomycetota bacterium. Next base: position 265 of record JAJZKY010000328.1, on the reverse strand, counting down.
ACCGACGTCTGCTTCGGTTTTGATACCGCTGTGGGCATCGCGACCGAGGCCATTGATCGGTTGCATTCGACGGCAGAGGCGCACAACCGCGTGATTGTCTGCGAAGTGATGGGCCGCGATGCGGGCTGGATCGCGCTCTACTCCGGCATAGCCGGAGGCGCAGATGCCATTCTGGTGCCGGAGAAGCCGATCGACATGGCTGAAGTCTGCGCCATTGTGAAGGAGCGCCACGCGCGCGGAAAATACTTCAGCATCATCGTTGTCG
>JAJZKY010000327.1 GCA_021803885.1 Planctomycetota bacterium | reverse complement strand
TTAAAATGGCGGTGTTGGCACCATACAACCAGCGCTGCCGGCCGGAGACACTCACATCAACCTGGCTGCCAGGCATCCGGTTTTGCGGTGCTGCGGTGGGAAGGTCATCCTTATTTTCTGCTGCTGCCATGATTTTAGTTTCACTCCTGATGATCGCCTGTTGTGGCGGGTTGTTACCTCCAACGCCGGCTTTCCAGTACCACGTAAGTTAAAAAGAGAAACAAGCAGGTACCGGTTAAAAAATAAACGATATTTTGCGTGTCCACTACGCCCCGGGCGAAATTGGCCATGTGCGATTCAATGGCCATATAACCCAGCACGTGGCGGATCTGGGTGGCCGCAAACCAGGACGTGGGAACCAACTGCCGCACAAACCCCACCAGAATACCCAGGGCCACCAGGGTTACACAGGTACTCATGGCGGCAAGAATTTGGTGCTCGGAAAGGGCGGAGAAAAATACGCCGATGGCCACCATCATGGAACCCATCAGCAGCAAGCCCAGATAACTGGTGAAGATGGGGTGAAAATCGGGCCGGCCAAACGCCACCAGGGTCAGCACAAACACCAAACTCGAGGCAATAACCACGCAATAAAAGCCCATGGCTCCGAGAAATTTACCCAGAATAATTTCCATTTCCGCTATCGGGCTGGTGCGCAAAACTTCTATGCGCCCGGAACGGTATTCTTCCGCCAGCAGGGACATGGTGATAAACGGCACAATGAAGATCAGGATTAAATGATTCCATGCAAACATGGGCTGCGGATTGGCCAGTTCGCCGGGAATAAACACCAGCATTGAAAATAACAGTCCTACAAATAGCAGGTACAAGACGAGTACAATGTAGGCCACAGGCGAATAAAACAGGCTTTTAAGTTCGCGCCCCGCCACCGCCATGATTCTTGACATAAACAGCTACTCCATTGACTTAATTTCCGGGGGACCAGTTCGCGGCAGATGGCCTGGCGATTGATTTGGCATTCCCGGCGGCACGCGGCCAGGCCTTCAAGCCGCGGCCTGACTGGTTCCCGGATCAGTAATCTGGACGAAGAATTCCTCAAGTGTGGCTCCGCCGATTCTCATTTCACGCAAGGCCCAGCCCCGCTGCACCACCAGGGCGGCAATCTGCTCGCGCAGTTGGGCATCCAGCCGCCCCACTACCGCCAGCGATTGCACCGGCCCATCCGCAAGTACCTGCACTTTTTCCACGCCGGGCAGGGCCTTGATGGCACTAAGAACCTGATCCGACGGACCGCGCACTTCGACCAACAATCTGGATCCCGCGGCACCGGCGCGGGCACATTGCTGTTTGAGTTCATCGGGCGTACCCTGGGCCAGAATTTTACCGCGACCAATAATAATCACGCGCTGACAGACCAGTTCCACCTCGGAAAGAATATGGGTGGAAAGCAGCACGGTATGGCGGCCGGCCAATTCCGCGATGAGTTTCCGGGCTTCGCGGATCTGCGAAGGATCCAGCCCGACGGTGGGTTCGTCAAGCACCAGCACCGGAGGATTGTGCAGCAGGGCATCGGCAATGCCCAGCCGTTGGCGATAACCCTTGGATAATTTTCCCACCAGCCAGCGCAGGCGATCGGTAAGCCAGCAGCGATCGGCCACCTCGGCGATGCGCTGTTTGCGGGCGGTGCGATTCAGGCCGCGCAGTTTGCCGCGGTAATCCAGGTATTCCTCCACGCGCATTTCCGGATACAAAGGGGTATTTTCGGGCAGATAGCCGATGTTCTGCCGAACCTGAAGCGACTGGCTAAAGACATCAAAACCGGCCACGCGAGCCTGCCCGCTGGAAGGCGGCATGTAACAGGTGAGCATGCGGATGGTGGTGGTTTTGCCAGCCCCGTTAGGCCCTAAAAAACCGACCACGCTGCCCCTGGCCACTTCAAAATTTATGTCATCCACCGCCCGGAATCGACCATAATCCTTGGTGAGCCGTTGTACCACAATTTCCGCCGCATTTTGCATTACTGCATTGCTCCATCGATTTTCAGAAAAATACCGGATTTCCGGGTAAAGCCCCCTGGGTTAAAGCCTTTCTGCCCCGCTTTCACAGTCGGGCCTTTTCTCTTACCGGTCTTAATACGAATTGTCAACCAAAAGGTTTGGCGTCGGGCCATGTGAATCCGGGGCTGCCCAGGTATGCCGGCAATCACCGGAATTTCGCCCGATTGGGGCATGCGCAAACATCGCGGTGCGGCTCACCGGGCACTCGTCATGGCCTGAAGATTTTCCAGCAGTTGGCACGCTTCTTCGCGGCTGTGAGCCACCACTTCCAGCACGGCTCGCGCCATGGGTACCTGGTTAATCAGCCATTGCGCCTCGGTTATGGTACTTATGTCATGCCATTGCTGGGTGTGGATAGCGAAGTGCCGATAGGCCTGCTGCCGCTGGTCTATGGGCCGAACTAAATTCAGGAGCCGTAGATTCGGAATCTTGAGCAAATTATCCCATTGGTGGCGGGAATGAGCGCAACAATGGATACCGATGCCTCCGAAATGTGAAGAGAGCGTAACCAGTTCCGGCAGAAACAAATCAACAAATAATTCCGGGCTGACCACCCCGATTTCATCTTCGGAAAGCGTGAGTCCGCGCGGCATAAGGTAATCCGGATAGTGGGCTACGTGCTGCCTGCCATATCGCGAAAACCACTCATCCAGAAACGCGGTGAGCAATTGCAGCACTTTGGTGGACAATTCACGGACCGCCTCCGGTGCATCCATAAGCGCCAGATAAAAATCGTTTTTGTCCCAGATCAGAGCGGCGATATCCATGGGACTTTGTACATCAACGGTTCGAACCAGAGCCTGCGGGCCGGCGCGGCGGCGCAATTCGTCGGCAAATTTAAACTGTCTGGCCAATATGGGCGAGTCGAGTGTGGGAACCCGGATCCGACTGACTTCGGCGGCACTGTGAATAACTGGCCGAGCGAAGGGCATATCGTTTTCCGGATAGTGTACCGGGCAGCCAAAAGCCTGGGCGAAAAGTTCCGTTCCACCCAGACAGTCCAGACAGGCCAGACTGTCATCGGCCAGCCAATCCATCCGTCCAAGCCCATCGAGGTAATTGTTCCAGGCCCATTCCAGGCGGGCGGCGTCATTTTCCGGACGCGGCATGGGCCTGAGTCGCGGTGGATCGGCATAGCGAACTATCAACACATACGGCACTTCGGCCGCACCCGACATGAATTTCTGCCAGCGGCTTGCACGTGCCGCCGACCCATGGACTGATGGTGGGGCCATGAGCTTGAACTCCGGAAAGATGTCGCCGCCCCGGTATTATAACCAGGTTCGGCCCGGACATTATTGAGCGGCATCTATAGGCCTTGACTCTGGCCGAAGCGTGCCTAGGATTAGGCGGTATGGCGTATGCCGGATATATGCCGTAAAAGAGGCTGGATATGAAAACCCTGATAGCAGTGCCAGTGTTTAACGAACAAAAGTACGTTGCCCGGGTGCTGGACCGTATTCTCACCCACGCCCCGAATGTCCTGGTGGTGGATGACGGTTCTACCGACGGCACGTCGGCAATTTTGGCCGGGCGCCGCGATATTACGGTGCATACCCATCCGCAAAATCTTGGTTACGGCGAAAGTATCATCGATGCCTTCGACTATGCCGCCCGTCATCATTATGACTGGGTGATTACCATGGACTGCGACGAGCAGCATGAGCCGGAGCGCATCGTCGATTTTCTGGCCGCCATTGCCGCGGATGATGCCGACATCATCAGCGGCTCCCGCTATTTGCGCCAGGACTGGGGAACTGCAGCGGTACCCCCAGATCGACGCACCATCAATCAGATAGTTACCGCCATGATTGAGCGACACCTGGGGCTGTCGCTGACGGACAGTTTTTGCGGCTTTAAGGCACATCGGGTGGCGGCCATGGAAAAGCTGCACCTGACGGTAAGCGGTTATGCCTTCCCGATGCAATTCTGGGTGCAGGCGAAGCGCGCCGGCTTACGTATTGTGGAATTGCCGGTGGACCTGATATACAACGATCCTACCCGCCATTTCGGCGGTTTATTGGACAATCCTGATGCGCGGTTGCGTCATTATCAAGATGTGTTTTTTGCCGAACTGAAACTGGGCGCAGCCATGCCGATTGCGGCGGCCAGGTAAATCGCGGATCGGCGGGGCCAGACCCATTGCCACCGCGTGGCCGTCCGTCCAGACGGTTGGTGCTATTCTCTTTTACCCCGCAGCGTGTATAGTCCATCGTGCATGAAAAAAACCATCGACTCATCTGCGGATATTTTTCCCTTTACCGACAGGTACATCCGGCCGCGGCCGGACCATATTCTTACGCCGCGTCGGCATGGTATGGTGCTTTTTGAACCGCCGGCGGCCACTTTGGCTGCGGCGCTGGCGGCACAGGCTGTCCCGGCTGCCACGCCACTGACCAGTTCCGATTTTCGTCGGCAAGCCCGGGAAGATTTACTCTCCAGTATTCAGGAGCACGCTTTAGCGATTGGGATTGCCGGTCCGACGGATGACATTCTCACCCTCCCGTGGGTCATCACCGGCCACCAGGTGGAATTTTATCATGCGGGTGTGTGGGCCAAGGTGATTGCCGCGGATCATCTGGCACAAACGGCTAACGCCGTGGCGATTGATTTGCTGGTGGATCATGATGTTTTGGCCCACCTCGGACTGGAGGTGCCGATGATGGACAGCGGACACCTGGCCAGACAGCGAATTACCTGGGATGAACATACGCCATCTGTGGCCGCTGAATTTATTACCGCCCCCACCCCGCTCAAGCGGCAGCGCTGGATGGATGCGATCAACTCTACCTCGCTGGTGAAAAGCGATGCGTGGAAGGATTTTTCTTCCCGGCTGTCCGCCGGACGGGCCAGTGATTACGTAACCTGGTTGAGCCAGGCACGTTTTGGTTTTGAAGCTTCGCTGGGACTCAAGGTCTGGCACGCCCCATGCAGCCGCCTTTGCCAAAAACCGGCATGGTTGGGATTTGTGACCGCCTGGATCGCCCAGGCCGAGGCCTGGACTGCACAGTACAATGCGGCTCTGCACCGTTACCGCGTGGCCCAGCATATTCGTAACGCCGCACAACCCATGCCCGATCTGGTTTTATCCGCCCAGGCGTTGGAATTACCATTTTGGATTTATGGCCCGGGCCAGCCACGCAGCCGCTTGCTGATTTCCCGCGGCCCGGGGCCGTCGTTGATGACACCCGCCGGACCGATTGTGCTGCCAGTCATGCGCGATGCAGATTGTTACCAGCAAGGCCAGGCACTAAGCCAGTTGCTGGCCCGACATAACCTGGCCATTCGGCCCCGGGCGCTTACGCTGACCATGTTTGCCCGCCTGGCCCTGGCCAATGTTTTTATCCACGGCATTGGTGGCGCAATTTACGATCAAATTACCGATCATTTAATGGAATCTTTTTTTGGAATAGTACCACCGTATGGTTGCGTATCGGCGGGTTGGCTGCTGGATTTGCCCGGCCGGGACGAAAGCCCGGTATCCATCGCTGATTTGCGCTGGCAACATCATCACCTGCGGCATAATCCGCAACTGGCGTTGCCGCGTGAGTATGAGTCGGACCCGGCGGTAAGAGGGTTGCTTCATGCCCGGCGTGAAAATATCCGCATGATTCGCGATTCCCTGCAGGCGGATCGCCGTGTGGGCCGCGGATGTCGAGACGGTGCGGCCGCGCGTCGAAGTTGGTTTCGTGAATTGCATCAGATCAACCAACGGCTTTTACCCCACACCCAACCCACCCTCCAGGCGATTGACCAGCAGTTGGCCTACCTGCGTTTGCACGCCGTCGAACTCACCGCCGCGAAATGGCGGGAATACTTTTTTGCCCTGCATCCTATGACCTCGCTGCACACACTCATTCGGTCTGTGCGTGAAAATCGCCCTGCAACATAATTGGCGGCGGCCA
>JAJZKY010000326.1 GCA_021803885.1 Planctomycetota bacterium | reverse complement strand
AAAACCGTGCCCCCGGCCGCGGAAAACACCTCTGAAACCCCCACCGCGGAAACCCAATCCACCTGAAAATCAGCCTGTTGTCGGTCCACGTTCCACTACTGTTAACGCCCCAGCCAAAAGAGCGTTCAATCAGGAATCTCGGCACAGCCCGCGATCGGCCATGATCAATACTGCCATTCAGTATCCCAAGGCACTTAGCAACGAGAAAAAGAGCGTTTCACCCAGCGCAGCGTCTCACTGATCCGCCGCCACTGGCCAGCAGTTACACTTCACTGGTATGATGCCGCCTCGGCGTTATGATTGACGGAGAAAAACTATGCCCATTGCGAATATTACAACCAAACTTCCGCACGCCGAGCCTATGGAGCCGGCGGACCCCAATTCGTTATTTGCCATGGCCGTAGCTTCAGTGAATGATGCCTGCGGTACCATTCAAGCGCCTGATTTTGTCAAAGCCATTTTATCTCAGCCCAAAAATGAACTGATGGTCCATTTTCCGGTGATGATGGATGATGGCCATTATCGCCTGTTCAAAGGTTACCGCATTCAGCACAACAATATCCTCGGTCCATACAAGGGGGGCATACGCTATCACGCGGACGTGAGCCTGGATGATGTCAAGGCCTTATCTGTTTGGATGACCATGAAATGTGCGGTTATGCGACTTCCTTTCGGCGGGGCCAAAGGGGGAATCAAGGTTGATCCACACACGCTTTCATCAACCGAACTCATGCGCATGACCCGCCGACTTACATCCGCACTTGGCGGCAACATCGGCCCGGAAATTGATATTCCCGCCCCGGATGTCGGAACCAATGCCCAGATCATGGACTGGATGATGGACACATATCTCAACACTCATCAGGAAGGCCGGCAACAGGGCATGTTGCAGGTGGTAACGGGAAAATCTGTCGGTTGTGGCGGCAGTGAGGGACGGGAAAAGGCCACTGGTCAGGGCCTCTGCTACGTGCTTTTAGAGTTACTGCCCGAATTTCGACTCAAACCCGCCGGACTGCGGCTTAGCATTCTGGGCTTCGGTAATGTCGGCAGCAATACGGCCCAAGCTCTGGCCGTACACGGTGCAAAACTTATTGCCGTGATGGATCACACCTGTGCCCTGCGAAATATCCACGGTTTGCCCATTCCGGAATTACAACAACATGTGCAGCAGACCGGTGGTCTGGCGGGCTTTACCGCCGCGGGCATCGAAGTTATTGATCGTGAAGCATTTTATCGCACCGAAGTGGACGTATTTATCCCCGCTGCGCTCGAACGCATGGTTGATGCTCCCGTGGCTCAGTGGCTCAACGCACGGGTGGTAGCCGAAGGCGGCAATGGCCCGGTTACACCCGCCGGCGCGGCCATTCTGCGGCAGCGCGGCATTGCCCTGCTGCCGGCCATCTTGTGTAATGCCGGCGGCGTTACCGTCAGTTATCTTGAATGGGTCCAGAACAAGGCCGGGGTACATTGGGAACTTAACCGGGTAGATCGCGAACTGCAAAAAACCATCGTTCTGGCGGCACGGCGGGTGCGATTGGCCGCACATCAATATGACACGGATCTTTCCACGGCGGCCTTTTGCGTGGCGGTGGAACATGTTGCGCGGGCATATAAGCAGCGGGGTATTTTTCCGTGAGCAATATTCCAATTCCATCCGTGGGATCAGGCCCGGTCGCTCTGCATCGGCGTCCACCGCTGCTGGCTTGGTACATAGCGCATTGGCTGGCGTCGTTTATGGCAGCGCTGACATCCAATGCCGTCTATTTTTTTGCCGGCTATGAACTCCGTCAGCCCGCCGAAGTACAGCTTGGTATGGCCGCCGCCGGCGGCCTGGTTTATACCATCGGCGCACTGTATGGCGGGCGCATGGTGGATCAACTCGGCCAACGCCGACTGGGAACTTACATGGCCCTGATATGTATTCTGGTCTGCGCGTTTGGGGCCGTCGCAGTGGCTCATCGCAGTCTGTGGGGCGTGTTTATTTTTTTACTGCTGCTGAATTTCTTTACCGCCCCACTTTGGCCGGCCATCGAATCCGCCCTGACATGCGTGCCGGGTAAATTGCGATTAACCAAACGCATTACCATTTATAACATTAACTGGTCCACCACCGGTTTTATCGCCGGCGGCATTGTCGGTTCACTGGCCCTGTGGCTTTCCTGGGCCGGCGTTTTCATTGTCGGCGCCGTCATGAGCCTGATCGTCTGGATCATCATCGCTTTTTTTTCCATTCCCCAATCGCAAATCGGTATCGGCCACGTTGAAGATTCACCCGAAGAACTGGCCCGAAGCCACGCTATTTTAGCATCGCCAAAATCCAAAACACTTCTGCACATGGCGTGGCTGTCCAATATGCTTTCCTATGTCGCCGCTAACACCGTCGTGGCTGTTTTACCCACCATCACTATTTTGCTGGGAATAAAATCCTACGCTCTGGCAACGGCTTTAGCCTCTGTGTGGGCATTGACCCGCATCGGCGGCTTTTTCCTTACCAGTTTCTGGACCGGCTGGCATTACCGCATGCACTGGATGATGATTTCTTATGCCAGCCTGCTGCTGGGAACCGTCGCACTGCTGTTAAGCCAGTCGGTGCTCATGCTGATATTATCCCAGGCGGTTTTTGGCGTAGCGGTGGCCATGCTTTATTCCGGGTCCCTCTACTATGCCATGCACCTGAGCCACGGATCAGGTACAAATGCCGGAATTCATGAGGGACTTATTGGCATGGGAACGGTACTTGGACCTGGCGTTGCGGCAATATCCGGATCGCCCGATTCCGTCACGCCCAAGGCCCTGGCGATGTTTGTCATACTGGCCATCGGCGGCGGCGTCATGACCATCATGGCGCGGCGGGCCAAGGGACTCACCAAAGTCGATATTCAACCAGATGGGAACACATCAGCATGACACCACAACAGCCACCATCTAAAGCGCGATTGGCAATACTGATTTCCGGTTCCGGCTCCACGCTGCAAAATCTCGCGCAGCATATCCTTGATGGAAAATTATCCGCTTCCATTGCGTGTGTTATTTCCAGCCGGCCCGATGTCTATGGTCTGATTCGCGCGGAAAATCTCCATTTGCCGCATGAAGTTATCAATCGCCGAACTTTTCCGGACACCGCCAGCTTTTCTGATGCCATATTCTCACAAATACTCAAATGTCATGCGGATTTGGTGATCATGGCCGGCTTTTTATCGCTGCTGCACATTCCACCACCCTTTGAAAACCGTGTGCTGAATATTCATCCCGCCCTGCTGCCAAAATATGGCGGTCGCGGCATGCACGGCCTGAAAGTGCACCAGGCGGTAATTGATGCCGGCGAAAGCATCTCCGGCTGCACGGTACATTACGCGGACAACCAATATGACCACGGCCCGATTCTTCTCCAGCGCACCTGCCCGGTATTACCCGATGACACCGCGGAAAAACTCGCCGCCCGCGTGTTTCAACAGGAGTGCCTCGCCTATCCCGAAGCGATTGCACAGTGTCTGGCGCGAATGTAAAAAAAAACTAACTTTATTGCACCGCGTGAGAAGGGGGGATTGCGTTGTGTGCTCCAGGCCGTAATTCAAAGAGTGTTTGAATGAAGTGGCCGTCGTTAATGCGATCAATAATCCTTATTTTGCGATGCGTCTGTTGTGCAATGGCGTTGACCTGCTGCGCAAAAACACCCTCATCGCGCGTCAGGATATATACCCGATGCCGGCTGTGCTCGGCAATTGTCAGCAGTTGGGCCGGTGTTTTCATCGGCAGAATTTTATCCGCGTAATACAACACCCCCAGCCACATGCGATCTCCCATCAGCGTGTATACGGTGCGGCCATGAACCACGGACATCATTTGCCGTGTTTCTGTGCGATACCGGCTTACCTGATATCCGTTGCCATCCATATACGCCCAGTTCATCGCCATCATAAACACCCAGCCCGCGAACGCATAAATCCAGAACGCACGATCAAAGCGGCGCTTAAATTCCCAACGCCACAGCATCACCCCACAGGCAATAACCACTATGCCAATAAGTCCCCAACCCTCCGGTGTTAACGCCGCCAATCCCGGCTTCAGCAACGATGCCGCCTGCATGGCTGTCCAATGCTCGACAAAATTCGGTGAAGGATGCTGCGCCAGAATCACAACCGGTATGAGAATTAAAACCAATACACCGGCCCCGACAAACATGACACTTTGCGACGCCAGCAGAAATTTTGCCGGTGCCTCAAGCTCCAACTCTTTTTTCAATCGGACAAATTCCTGCCAAACCGCCGCAATCATCAGGGCGGCAAATGGGAAATTTTGCAGGGCATAGCGTTGTTTTTTCTGTGCCGGAATCGTCAGTAAAATCAACCCAACTACCAATACAATCCAGAACATCCAGCGGGTGCGGCGTTCCTGCGCAGTGGGTGCCGGATTAGATTGTGCGGGTAAAAACGGCAATGCCAATCCGGCAATTAACGGCGGTGTCCATGGAAACACCCATGCGATCATCGCCAGATAATACCAGCGTGTATCGGGCAGCACGGTAACATAACGCCGAAATTGCCGCGTCCAGATGTGCCACGCGCTTCCACCATATTCACTGTGATACCGTATGGCCACAGCCAACAGCCAGGGAGAAAATACCGCAATAGATACAATCAATGCCAGCAAAATACCAAGCCAGCAGCGGCTGTTTTTGCGATGCTCCCACAGCAGCCAAAAGCCAAATGGCACCAGCACATACATTGGCGGAATCGGCCCTTTACTTAAAACCGCCAGCCCCAATGCCACTCCGCCCAACCCCGACCATATCCACCACCGCTTGGGGTACTCAGCGGCCGCCAGCAATCCCAGAAATCCCAGTGTGGTAAAAGCCGTCCCGTAAATATCATACGAAGCCATCCGCGCCTGCCGGATGAACACCACCATGCCCGCCAACGCAATCGCCGCAAATAATCCCAATCTCCGATCGCGCGAGCAAACGCAGCCAATTCCGTAGGTAGCCCAACACGTTGCCAATCCCAGAACAACGGACGGCAGACGCACCACCCATAAATTATCTGAATGAAAAACCATGGCCAATGCCGCGGGAATCCAAACCGGCAGCGGTGGCTTTTCCAGCCGCGGCATACCCCCCAGCGTGGGAATCAGCCAGTGGCCATCCCGATAGGCTTCGCGGATGGGCACCAGGTTAAACAATTCCATCATCGCCGTGGCTTGGCCATGGCCCAATAATTCCAGAAATAGCGGCAGAGCAAACGCGGTGATAATCGCCAAAGCGCCCCAATGGGGAATATTCCAGTCCGCAGCCGGCGCCGCGAAGCTCTTGGCCCCGCCGCTGCCGGAGGAACCTTTTTGACTCATATCTGTTTCACTCATGATGGTCCATTTTGATCATGCGATTGTCGCAGTTGCAGCAATGGCTTACCGGGCCGCCCCCGCCATACCTGCTGCCCATGCCGAATTTCTCGCACGGTATATACCGGCTTGCGTTGCGCTTCAAAATACACCCGCGAAATTAATTCCGCCAGCAGTCCCGTCGAAAAAAACATCAGGGCCATCATAAACAGCATGGCACCCAGAATCAGCAGCGGCCCATGCGATGTCAGAATGCTGTAACCCCGGATTTTTTCATACACTAAAAACAGACCGATCAAAAAAGAACCGGCCAGACTCATTAATCCAATTTTTCCAAACAAATGCAGCGGTCGCGTCAGATAGCTGTTGAGGAATTTTATGGTAAGCAAATCCAGCATCACCCGAAACGTCCGGCCAATGCCATAATTGGATGGACGGTACGGCGCGTTGATGTTCTTAATGGGCACTTCTGTAATCGTGGCACCGGCCATCGCGGCCAGGGCCGGGATAAAGCGGTGCGAATCGCCGTACAAATTCAGGTGCTCAATAAGATCACGGCGATAGGCCTTGAACGTGGTGCCAAAAT
>JAJZKY010000325.1 GCA_021803885.1 Planctomycetota bacterium | reverse complement strand
TGGAGGGCGACTACCGTTACATTTTGGAAATTCAAGGCCATAGTACAGTCCAGCCGCATTCGGTGCCGGTGAAAAGGGAATACCTGTCGCTGGCGGGTAAAACACTATTTGAACGGGCGGACGGCAAGTGGGTTACCGAACCAACTGTAAAAATACAGCCGCAGCAATCCGCATTATTGGGCTGGCTGACCGCGATACCGGAAATAAATATCGCCTACCTGACACTCACACGCGGCATTGGTTGTTATGACTTCCCGGCGAACATATTGACGGGCCAAATGGGTCAATCAACTGATTCGGTCTTTGGCTTCAAGCCTGACGGGTCCAATTACCTGTCTGTCATTGACGGAATACTCGGCAACCTCCAATCGCTTAACACGTGGCGAGAAATTGAAGCCGCAATCAAAAAGCTCTCAGCTTCGGTCCAAGGAATCACCACGGCGCCATTTCAACATGAACGGATCACCGTGACCTATCAGTTCGGAGGGCGGGTTGTCCCCCTGCCGCTATCGCAACAATCCGGAGGATTCCGGCGGTTTCTGGCACACCTGCTGGCCATCTACCAGCAGCCGCCAAAACAGGTGGTGGTATTTGAGGAACCGGAGAACGGCATTTTCCCCGGCGCGCTGTCAATGCTGGGGGATTTCATGCGGATTGCCAATGAAAAACTCGCCACGCAGTTTATTCTAACAACCCATAGCCCACAGTTGCTGGATGCGTTTGACGTAGATTCCATCAGAGTGGTTGACATATCAAACGAGGGAACAAAAATCGGTCCGCTTGACCCGGAGCAGCGCGCCGCAGTAAAGGACAATCTGCTTAGCCCCGCGGAATTGCTCACGGTTACGCAGGCCGCCATAGCCCGGAACACGGCCCAGAGCGCCGGAGTGTAAGCGGTGTCGATTCCGATGATCTTCCCGTTTGCGGAAGGACAAGGCGATGCCGCAGCAATCCAGATTCTGGCCCAAAGGGTTCTTAAAGACAATGAGCCGGAGAAACTGGCCACCAATCCGGTGCATATCCAGGAAGCGTGGCGTGTCGGTCACGTACAAAATCTACTCACAACCGATGCAAGCAAGTGGATTCGTTTTCTGAAAGCGGCAACTCGTAAGAGAGCGTCCGCAGTTCTGCTGGTTCTTGATGGGGACAGGCTTGGCGGCCAATGCCCCGTTGATACCGCCCGAAAATTGGCATACATCGCAAAGCAACAGGGTGCCGGTGTGAAATTCTCCGTAGCGGTGGTCTTTGCGATGCAGGAAGTTGAATCCTGGTTTATCGCCGATGCGGTGGCGTTGCTTGGCGGCCCTGCGGGGCGAACAAAAAAATCCTCACCGATTGTTCTTCCGGAGTGCGATCTAGAAAAAAGCCCGCGCGATGCGAAACGCTGGCTTTCCGAGAATATGCCGAATGGTTACATGCCAACGATCCACCAAGTCGATTTTGCTCGATTGGTGGATTTTCAGCGGATTCGCGCCCGTAATCTGCGGTCGTTCCAGCGATTTGAACAAGCTGTTGTGCAATTGTTCAACGCGGTGCATTCAGGTTCGCATATCGCTACGCCCGAAACCTCGTGATCCAAGCAGCAGCGCAAAAAATATTACCAACTAAATTATCGGTGATAATATGGAGTAAAATAAATAATATGCGAATTCCAGAGCCCGACGGGCCGCCGTGTGCGGGGATTCGCGGCGTGGGGCCGAGGCGTTGGACACGCGGCACATAATTGGAAAGCCAAGACTTACAAGCAATGCCCGGTACCCGTGGGGAAAATAAGGGGAAAACCGATCCGGAGTTTACCCGGTTGGTCGAAGTCTGGCCAAGCCTACCGAAACCCATCCGTAAGGCCCTCCTGGCCATGACCGAGGCCGCCGGGGGCAAAGCAACCCGCCGCTGACACCTTCGCCAACCGGGCCGGCCCGGCGTATCATGCCGCCACATCATGGGGCGGTTATGGGGGCGGGCATCAACCCATGAAGTGAAAACCGGCGTTGACTTCTTTGGCAATGCGGGCTAAGGTAACAGATGGCTGAGTTGCAGATAACCCCAAGGGCCGCCGCCGAGATTGAGGCGTTACCCAAGGCAATCCATGGGCGCGTTGTCTTGATCCTGGCTCGCCTGGAGCGCTGGCCAGAAGTAAGCGGGGCCAAGCCGCTGCGGGGAAACTTGGCCGGCCATTACCGCATCCGCACGGGCGACTACCGCGTGCAATTCCACATGGCCGGGAACGTGGTGATTGTGGAGCGGGTAGGCCATCGGGATGGCTTTTACGAGGATTGAATCATGCAATTAAACGTCCGGATAATTGAAATCAAAGGCCGGCGCATGGCCCTGTTGCCGGAAAGCCAATACCGCCGGTTACGGGAGCGGGCGGCAGCGCCGGCGTCCGAATCGGGATTGCCGCCCTTGCCCGCCAAACTTCCCAATGGCAATTACCCGGCGCTGGAATACGCCCGCGCGTCCCTGGCCCGTAAAATCATCCGACATAGACGGCGGCTGGGGATGTCCCAAGCCGAACTCGCCCGCCGCGCCGGCGTGGGGATCGCCTATCTGAACCGTCTGGAAAAAGGCAATCAGAACCCGACAATATCAACCCTTGAAAAGATTGACGCCGCGCTGAAAGACGCGGAAAAGCAAAGCGCAACGGTTTAAAGCCGAGGCCGCCGCTGTATCGCTGTACGCAGACGATACGTTTCTCATTAATATCGTACAGTAAATAATATCGTACTATCAATAATATCGAAAATCAACTATCGCCTTTCGCCGCCGCTTTTTCCCGTCTTCCAGAATGTTAAAAGAAGCCCGTAAACATTGACTATTCTAACGCATCCTGGATGAACGCGCCCTGCAATCCGCCATTGCGCCCGGTGGGATTCGAACCCACGACCTGTGGTTTAGGAAACCACCGCTTAAAATTCATAAACACTTGGAAAATCAAGAGTTACAAACAATGCCATCCCCCCGTGGGGAAAATACGGGCAAAACCGACCGGGAATTTGCCCGGCTGGCCGAAGTCTGGCCAAGCCTCAACCCGGCCATCCGCCGGGCGATTGTGAGCATGGCCCTGGCCGCCGGGGGCAAGGCGGGCCGGTGACTGTGAGGGAGCGAGAGACGAATGGTGAGGAATGGTCTGGCAAGGTAGCTCATAACCGGGGCGGCGTTGCCAGTTTTTTCTGGAAACCGCCGCCCTGGCCGTTGCCGGGACTTACGCCGCCACGTGCAGCTTTACGCCAAGCGCCCGTAACACTTTAAGCACCGTGGCGAATTCCGGCCTACCATCCGGCGAAAGTGCCTTGTACAAGCTTGCCCGGCCAAGGCCCGCCTTGCGTGCCGTTTCCGTCATACCTTTGGCGCGGGCGATGTCACCCAGTACGGCGGACACAACGGCGGGATCACCATCTTCCAGCGCCGCCTCCAGATAAGCCGCCACATCCGCCTTGGTCTTTAGATGTTGCGCCGCGTCCCAACGGCGGGTTTTGGTCTTTGCCATGTCAAGCTCCTATAAGTTGCGGGCCAGTTCAATCGCCGCCCGGATATCCCTCTCTTGGGAATACTTGGTCCCGCCGGCAAGCAGAATCACCAGCAATTCGCCGCGCTGCGTGAAATACACCCGGTAGCCGGGGCCGTAATCAATCCGCAATTCCGAGACGCCTTGGCCAACCGGCTTTACATCGCCCGGATTGCCCAGCGCCAGGCGGTGAATGCGAACGTCAATACGCGCCTGGGCCTGCCGGTCACGCAAACCTTGAAACTATCGGGCGTATCCGGGTGTTTCCCGTATTTTCGACACAACTTGAGTGTATCCTACGGGAAACATGAACGCAAGGGCCACGTTACCGCAGGACCACGTTACCGCACCTCCTGGCCGATCCGCCGCCGAGGCCGCCGCCGCCCGTTTATTTGAATCGGCGTGATCCCATGCACGCTGGCGATATATTTCTTATTCCAGATTATGACGACCATCTTTGGGCGATCATTTCCGATCCCGCCATTGACGCGCAGAATGTTGTCATGGTTTTGTTTGTTACACGATCAGAGTTGTATGCCGACACGTGTATACTGCGTGTTGGCGACCATCCGTTCATCAAGCACGATACTTGCGTTCAATATCCGGGCGCGAAAGTGGTGTCCGATTGTCGCCTGGAAGAGTTGCGCCGCGAGGGCAAACTTCGCATGAAAGCGCGGCTGAACGAAAACGTAACCGTTCACGGCCTCTCGGCCAATCAGACTCACCACGAGCCTGACCATGTGTAAAGTGTCCCCCCCCCAGAAGAAAAGCAAATAAACCTCCACTAAAAAGTTGGGCATAAAATTTCAGCATTCCACCCCATCCGTCCGATAATAGAAACATATCAAAGGATTGGCCGAAGCGACATGGATGTACGTACCGAGCAAGCCTATCAACAGCGTATTACCGCACTGGAAATACGCGTCGTCGATCTTGAAACGCAGTTGGCCCAACGCGACGCGGTGATCGTTGAACTCCGTGCGCAACTCGCGCAGCGTGACACGACGATTGCGGCGTTGCAGCGGCAGGTCGCCGGCTAGGCGTCAAGGAGTTGTCGATCTATCCGCCCAAGTAACAAGCCTATTGGGTCAGGTGGCCCGCCTGTCAAAAAACTCCTCGAACTCCTCCAAGCCGCCCTCGAGCGACATCGTCAAGCCGCCGAAGCTCCCGCCGCCGGCGGGAGGCGACGGGGGGAAGATCTGCGGCCAACCGGGGTATGTCCGACACGTGCGGCCGCTGCTGCCGCCGGAGCAGATCGATGCGGTGCGGGAATATCGGCTGGCGCAATGTCCGGACTGTGGCGGCAGGGTGCAAGCATGCCCTCCCGCGCGCCGCCAGGTGCGGGTCTTGCAGCAAATCGAGTTAGTGGAGCGTCCGGTGATCGTGACGGAGCACCGGGGGGAAGTGGTCTGGTGCCCGCATTGTCGGAAGGTGCAGGCCACGCCGCTGCCGGCCGCGCTCACGCAGGCCGGGTTGCTGGGACCGCGGCTGACGGCGTTGGCGGGGTGGTTCAAGAGCCGGGGGCACGATTCCTACGCGATCCTGGCGGAGTTCCTGCAGGATGTCGGCGGGGTGAGGGTATCGCGGGGCCAGTTGGCCAAGGCGATCGGCAAAGTGAGCGCCACGTTGGCCGAGCCCTATGCCACTTTGTGCCAGGCGTTGCCGCGGCAGGCGTTATTGAACGTGGACGAGACCGGGCATCTGGAGCATCGCCGTCGGCTGTGGACTTGGGCGTTCCGGGCGGGGCAGTTTACGGTGTTCCATATTGATCCGTCGCGCAGCGCGGATGTGCTCACGCAAATCCCCAGCCCGCCGTTCCAGGGCGTCCTGGGATGTGATTACTTCTCCGCTTATCGCAAGTACATGGAAGAACACAATACGCAGGTGCAGTTCTGTCTGGCCCATCTGATTCGGGATGTGAAATTCCTTACCACGCTGCCGGATGCGGCCACCCGGCGTTGGGCCGACCAGATGCTCCAGGCGCTGCGGCAGCTGTTCCATGTGTGACATCGGCGGGACACGCTGCCGCCGAAGTCATTCCAGCGGCAGTTGGAACGAGCCCGGGACGCCGTGCTGGGATGTGGTCGCCACGGACCGGCGCGCAGCGAGGTGCAGAATCTCGTTCAGCGCTTCCGCAAACACGCGGCGGCGTACTTCCGCTTTGTGACCACCCCGGGCGTAGTCCCGACTAACAATGTCGCCGAGCAGGCCCTCCGTAGTGTGGTGATCGACCGCCGGCTCACCCAGGGCACGCGTGGCCTGCCCGGACGCCAATGGTGTCAGCGCATCTGGACCGCCGTGGCCACCTGCCAGCAACAAGGCCGGTCTTTATATGCTTAGGGCGCGCTCAACAATAACTTGAACAAATTTTAATGACATGCGCGTACTCCAGTCGATATAGGGAAGATGGATGCACCATCACTCGGACGGATCCGGCGCAAGTAC
>JAJZKY010000324.1 GCA_021803885.1 Planctomycetota bacterium | reverse complement strand
GCCACTTACGGCTTCATCCGTTGCAGAAAGTTTGCCGCCTGAACTCTGGCTCCCGCGCTGAATTGGTCCGTTGTATCAAGCGGGTCTTGAATGCGTCCTTGCGTCATGGGGGCACCACGCTGCGTGATTATCGCGATGTCAAGGCCAATCGAGGCACATTCGCCCGGCGACTGGCCGTCTATGGCAAGGCCGGTCAGCCATGTCGGCGCTGCGGCGAAATTCTCCTCGGTCTGCTTGTGATGCAGCGGTCGACGGTGATCTGCCCAAAATGTCAGTCACGCAAGAATCAGGGCGCAGAAGCTCAATGACGTTAGAATGTTCCTCGGTGGTTGCGGATGGGGACTCGCATGATACATCATCCAAGTTTCGTATTTCTCCTGGCTATCCCCGCCCTGATCGTTGCCGGTTGCGTCAATTACCTCAGACCGGAAAAGACCGGTATTGCCCCATCCGTCATCTCCATTACCGCTCTGGCAATGGCAGTCGGGCTCTCGATGGGGGGGGTGGCGTGGAAGCTTGGACATATCGGCGGGCCGGTATCAAGCGCAACGTCCGGCCTCATCATCCACTGGCTCCGGATACCGGGCGGCTATTTCGGTCATAAGCCTGTCTGGATTGATTTGGGGATCCGCAGCGATACGTTAGGTGTCGCATTTTTCATGACGGTTCTGCTCATCGCCCTGCTGGGACATATCCATCTGAGCGCTTCAGCCTCAAAGAGCGAGCCAAAATCTGTTTATTATGCATTCTCAATCTGGGCTCTGGCCGCGATGCTGGTGGCGTTTTTGGCTGTGAGTGTGCTTCAGTTGCTCGCCTTTGTACTTCTGGCAGCCTTAATGGGATGGTTGATGCTGATGCTCAGCCGCGATGAACCCGTAAGTGGCCCCGGCCTGCTCGCAGCAGGGCCGTTACTCATTCCAATCGGGCTTTCGGGCGCAAGTCTTGCTCTGGTGGCGGCAGGTTCAGCCACCGGCGGTCTGCATTGGCTTGCGGGCAGTGCGCCGTGGCCCAAAACCGGAGCCGTGATGCAGATGCATACCCTCGGTACCTATGCAGGCGGAAGTGTCGCGGGAATACTGGTCGGCTTTGGCGTGCTCGGGTTTGGGGCTCAAATTCCATTTCAGATCTGGCCCCATGAATATTCCAAATCCTCTCCATCATCCAATTATCTTCTCATGAGCAGTCTCATTCTTGGGGCGGCCCCATTTCTGGCGGAGCGCTTAAAACCGTTTTTCACCCTCGATGCAAGGCTTTTCATCGCGATTGCCGCAGCGGCCACCGCTTTAATGGCGGCCCTCGGCACGCTGGAAGAACCGGACATCCGGCAGGTGCTTGCCGGATTATCCAGCGTGCTGACGGGAATGGCCCTCGTATTTATTATGACCGGTTCGAGCGCCGCCGGTCTCACCCTGTCCCTCATCGGACTCCTGGCAATGTCCGGTCTCATGATGGTCTCGGGAACGGTAGTTCACAATACCGATCGCGAGGCCGATATCAACCGATTGGGCGGGTTGTGGCGCCGTTTGCCTTTGTCCGCAATCTTTTCACTTCTGCTGATTGTGGTTCTCACCGGAGGACTTCGGACGGGGACCTGCGAGGCGTTGCGTCTTGGCTTGGCCAACCTTCATGCCTACGCCGTCGGATTAGGGCTCTGGGGTGAACTGCTTTACGGGGCGCCCGTTCTGGCTTTGGCTATCATGACGATTTCATTGATGAGATGGTGGTGGCGGATATTTATCATCAAACCACGCTCCGCGCCCCCCGGAACCACGAGAGAATCACCGCTCCACACGTTTCCACCCCTAATCCTGTTGATCGGATCGCTGACGGCCGGCATGGCGTTCCTGGATTTGCCCATGTTGATCCATCGTGCGCTTTCGCATCGGGAGATGGGGAAAATCGTGCTGCCGACCGGCGCATCTGGGTTGCTTATTAACGATATTCCCTGGATGGTTGCCGGAGCACTGCTCGTGGTCGCGATCGCCTACAGTCGCGGCGACGCAACTCTGCAGCGGTTATTACGCATTCCCGGGATCAATCTCATAAGTCGATGGCTGCGATCTAATATGTATGTCGCCGATATGTACGGTTTCATCCTCGCTCGTCCGATTCGGCTCATCTCCATTGCGGTGGCTGTGCTGGATCAGTGGCTCTCCGGTTGGCTGGTTGTCATGCTGGCCTTGGGCATCGGTGCCCTTGGATTGCTGGTGGCCACGGTTGACGGCATCTGGACCCTGCGGTGGTGGCCCGCCCCCGGTCGGCGCATGCCGCCCCCGATCGACTCACCACCCGTCGCCGGAAAAGCCAGCAGTCAATCGACGAGTTAAGCCTTTTATGATGGAGCAAAGTTTGGCATCTTTTCAATACAGTGCAATCCTCACATGGCTGATCGCGCTTCCGCTGGTGGCATCGGTCATCGTCGCGCTTCTGCCGTCAAATGGCGTGAGGCTGATACGCAATACGGCCATCGCCGCGCTGGCGGGAATGGTGGTTCTCGCTTCGGTCGCAGTGCGGCTCTTTAACTGGGCTCCGAATGCCGCCGGTCATTTTCAACTCATGCAGATATGGCCATGGATACCGGCATTGCATGCAACCTACTTCGTTGGTGTTGATGCACTATCCATGTATCTGATTCTCTTCATTTCAGCGCTCAGTTTGCTCACGGTCATCGCGAGTTACGGGATCGGCCATCAGCTTCGTGCTTATTACATCTCGATCATGCTGCTGACAGGATTCCTCGTCGGTGCTCTGGCGGCGGAAAATATCTTCCTCTTCGCCCTGTTTTTTATTCTCTCCATCTTTCCCATGTATTTTTTGACGGGTTTATGGGGCGGCGACCGTCGCCAATCCGCATCGCTCAAATTTGGCCTTCTCGCCCTGATGGCATCCGGGCTTTTGTTTGCCGCCATCTTTCTGGCTCCGCATGCAGCACACCTGCATTCAGCGGGCGAAGCAGGGCGGCATGGTCTTTCCCATTGGGTGGTCAGCCGCGATCTGGCCATCGTAGCCGCCGGCCATCTTTCAACTGCCGATTGGTTTCTGTGGCTTATCGTTCTTGCCCTTGGCCTGCGCATCGGCATACCCGGGCTGCATATCTGGCTGCCGGACTTTTGCTGCGAAAATCGAGGTGCCCCGGCCATGCTGGTGTTGGGAGGAAACTTTATACTTGCCGCCTACGCCATTGAACGGCTGGGCGGCCCGCTCCTGCATCTGCAATCGGGCCATGTGAGGATTTCCATCGCATGGGTTCTGGGCGTCGGCGTCATTTTAATAGCGCTTTCAGGTCTCGCGCAAAACGATCTGGGGCGCCTGATCGCAAGCTGGTTAAGCCTCCAGGCCGCGCTGATCTCCTTCGGCGTTCTGGCCTTTACGCTCGGTTCACTTCAAGGCGCCTTGCTGGAGATGATTGGGGCGGTCATTACGCTGGCAAGTCTGATCTGGGTTTGCCATATCCTCCAGCTTCGCGCTCATCACCGTGATCTGAGCCGCCTGGGCGGCATTTCTCAGTTAATGCCGGGATTGTTCGTCCTGTCGTTGCCCGGCTTCATTGCGGCGATGGCCGTACCGGGGTTCTGCCTGTTTGCCGGTGAATTTCTGGTGATCCGATCCGTATTCGGTCTTCATCCCGGTAAGAGTTCCGCACTCGGATTTTCGTCCTTCGCTCACTGGCAGGCGGTGCTCGGCGTCATCTTAATTCTTGGACTATTTCTCATGATCGCCACATTACTCTGGACCATTGAGCGGGTATTTTTCGGCAGTCCCCGACCAGAATATTCTCATTTCCAAAAACTCACGCGCATGGAGCGTCTCGTTCTGCTGCCGCTGGTGCTGTTCAATCTCGCTCTGGGGCTTCTTCCCATGCTGCTGATCATCGACCCGCTTGCCTCCGCCATGCGAGACCTGGCTCATATCAGTGTGCATTGAGGCCGGGAACCACGCCATCCGGAGCCGGCCGACGGCGACTCTGCGTTGCTGGACGGCCTCGACAAAATCAAAGGGGGCTGGGCCGGATGTCGTTAAATCTTTACGTCCGCGGCTGGCGAATTATTCGCCACAGTTGTTCTGAATATCCGGAGAATCATCTGTTCCACGCTGTTTATGATCGTCATGATGCCGGGTGGAGAACCGATTGCGGCCCTGGCGTGTTCATGGTTGCGTCCCCGGAAGGACACTGGGAACAAAAGAAATCATGCCTTACGATTGCCGCTGCCGAAAATGCGCCACTGCGCGGCAAATCGCCGTCGCATTTGAACCTCTGGAGGTCAACACCAAGGAGATCATGCCATGAGCACCTGTTTTGGAAAGCGAGCCTTGATAACCGGCGGATCACGCGGAATCGGTTTGGCTTATGCGGAGGCGCTGGTTGATAGCGGCTGCAGCGTTGTTATCAATCATCATGGCGACGGTGATCAAGCTCGACGGGAGTGTGCGCGGCTGAAAATAATTTCCCCGTGCCATGAGATGGATGCTGATATAGCCAAACCGGAACTGGCCAGGAAACTGGTACGGCAGGCGGCGGAAAAACTCGGTGGTCTGGATATCGTCATCAGCAATGCCGGAATTTGCCGGTTCACTCCGTTTTTGGACCTTACTGATGAGATTTGGTCCCGCCATGTTGATGTCAATTTTAATGGAGCCTTCCGGGTAACGCAGGAAGCGGCGAAAATCATGGTCGCCGCGGGTCGGGGCGGACGAATTGTTTTTACCACTAGCGTTGGCGCATTTCGGTCCAACGCCACGCAAACGCATTATTGCGCCACCAAAGGCGGACTGCATCTGCTCATGCAGGGCATGGCATTGGAACTTGGGCCATATGGTATTACGGTAAACGCCATTGCTCCGGGTTGGATTCACACGGATATTAATGACGCCGCTTCACGCAATACTACGGCGGTGCCGGCATGGCTGAAAGCGCATTGCCCATTGGGGCGTCTGGGTCGTCCGAGTGATCTCAAGGCGGCCCTGCTTTATTTGACGAGTCAAGAAGCATCTTACGTTACTGGAAGTACCGTGTCTGTCGATGGAGGGTGGAACGCACAATTATAAATTCTTGCCCGATTGCATGGCTGAAGATGGGTGAAACGCGTGTACCGGCGGCGGAAGTTTATCGTATGGAGTGGCTGAAGCGATGGGAAGCCCTCACGTTTTGGGCGTTGCTCATTATGCCGCTGACGGGTTGCGTCACCGGCGGGCTGGATCAATTTCTCAACGCCCGGCTTGCCCGCCGGGCGGATATGGTGGTTCCGCTTTATGACCCACTCGTGAAGGCACGGCATCCCACTTTGCAGATGTGAGTATCATGAAAACGTTAAGTTTTACGGAGAAGACGGCGATCATCACCGGTGCTGGAAGCGACTGCGGACGTGCCTCAGCCCGTATGCTCGCGCAGTGCAGTGTCCGTATCGTCCAAGTGCATCGAAACGTCATGGCGCTGGCGGAAGCAATGGCCACATTTGAGGGCACCGGGCATATCAGCATGGCTTAGGATATGCGCCCGGCACGGGCGGCCAATGAGGTCATCGCCGAAGCCATGACGCATCTGCCGCTGCACCTGCTGGCCGTTGGCGCAGCGGCGATTCTCCACCACGCTGTAATGCCGATGCCACTTGCCGTTCTTGAAACGCCTGTGCTGGCGAATGAACAGGCCCGCTACCATCTCAAATCGCGTCAATAAAAAAAGAGGGTAGGTCTTCGCCACAAATGATTTTAAAGACCAACACCGCATTACCCCGCAACCAAAAGCCGAAAAAATCGTAAAAATTCCGGAAATCAGACACAAAGTGCGAAAGTTCGGCTAACCGGTTGGCCTCATGGATACCTCTAGAGTATCAAGATTCACCTGCCCCGAGTTTTCCTCGTCGCGGCGTACCATGATCGTATTGGCACCGGCCACCAGAGGCACATACATGGTGACCTCCTGCCACTGATTCCAGCTCGCCAGGCCCGGAATTT
>JAJZKY010000323.1 GCA_021803885.1 Planctomycetota bacterium | reverse complement strand
TACATGTGACGTGGACGCGCGTGCCCACATACAACAGAAGAGCATTGGTGGTAATACAAACCAACTCCACAAAGGAGGCGGAAACACCAATGCTCTTTGGCAGTAATCTTCCCACAAGTCTCACCAAACTGCTCGTTTCGTTTCAACCACTGTTCACTGCGCCAAGCTTCACCACCTTCTGCGCCATGGTCAATGGATTCTTCGCCCAAACGGGGGAACACAACGTCTGTGGCATGCTCTCCGGGGCTGGACTGGCTCAAACCTGGCATCACTCACGAGCCCATCGGTTCTTCTCCACACGGAAGTGGTCTATCGAAGAGATGGGTCTCCACCTGCTGACAGTGATCGTTTCCATGTTGCTCGGCAAGGAGGATCCTCTCGAACTGGTCGTCGACGATACGCTGCTCCATCGGGTGGGGCGGAAGGTGTTCGGGGCGTGCTGGTGCCACGATGGCTCTGCCAAGACCCCACACGCTGTCGGCTTTGGGAACTGCTTTGTTGTCATCGGCATCGTCGTCTCGCTGCCATTCTGTACCCGGAAGATCTGTCTCCCCGTACTCTTTCATCTGTGGACCAAGGGGTCAAAGGTATCCATGGCTCATCACATGGCCCAAAAGATAGCGGCGCGCTTTCCAGAGAGAGCCATTCATGTGACCGGCGATGCCGCGTACGCCAGCAAGGAACTGCGCTCACTGCCCAGGAATGTCACATGGACCACGCGGCTCCGCAAAAACGCTGCTCTCTATGACCTTGCACCACAGCGAACCACATCAAGAGGCCGCCCTCGCACCAGGGGAACACGCCTCCCCCAACTCGTAGACCTCGCCGCTTCCCTCTACTGGATGCAGCGGACTGTTACACGGTACGACACCTCTGCAACGGTGGAAATCGCTCACCGACGCGTGCTCTGGTACACCGTGTTTGGACCCAGAGAGGTCCGGGTGGTGTTGGTGAGGGAACTGAAATCCTCACATGCATATAACGTTGCTCTCATCACAACCGACCTCGCGGCTACACCCGAGCAGATCGTCGAACGCTACGCTGCGCGATGGTCCATGGAGGTCGCCTTCGAGGAAGCCAAACAGGTCACCGGTGTGGGAGAAGCCCGCAACCGAACCAGAAATGCAGTCCAGCGTACGGCCCCCTTCGGCTTCCTCTGTCAAAGCCTTCTCACTCTTTGGTAT
Source organism: Planctomycetota bacterium (assembly GCA_021803885.1). Next base: position 4,770 of record JAJZKY010000323.1, on the reverse strand, counting down.
GCCACTGCGTTGCATCACGATGATATCGTCAAGGAACGCCGCCAGCGGTCTCCCTGGTACACAACCAAACTCACTCCATCAACCGCTGACATGCTCGTCATAGCCCGACGGGAGATCCTCACAGCACAATTTTCTGCAGTTTGCCATTCTGATCTCAACAACACGAAAATACGCGGCCTCTTACAGGTGCTGGATTTACTCGCTGCATGACCCCTCCATAAGAGCGAAACTCAAGGGCTTAAGAAACTAACAAACTCTAATGCAAACACGCTAGAACGGTGCCATGCATGATCCATTCAAGCCCTCATTCGGTGTCGACCCGCCTCTGCTCGTCGGTCGGCAAGACCTTATTGATACTTTTGCCGACGGCATCGACTCGGGACCAGGCGCCATATCGCGAGCCACGCTCTTCACGGGGCCACGCGGTTCGGGAAAGACCGTGTTGCTCAACGCTATCGAAGACGAGGCGAAACAGCGAGGGTGGCTGGTCATCCAGGAGACTGCTATTCCAGGATTGGTCAGCAGACTGACCGGCGAGCACCTTCCCAGCGTGCTCGCGCAATACAATCCTAAGGCGGTTCGCCACCATCTGAGGGGAGTGACGCTCGGTAAGGCAGGCGCTGCATGGACGCGCGAAGATATCCATCACATCGTCCCTGGCCTTCGGAATCAGCTGTTCCTCCTCGAAGAGCTGTTAGCCGAAGGGGGTACAGGAGTGCTCATCTCGGTCGACGAGATCGGAAGCGAAGCTCAAGACGAGCTGCGCGAGCTAACCACTGTAATCCAGCACGCATTCCGACAGCGCCGAGAGGTCGCTTTTGTGGCGGCGGGTTTGCCCGGTGCCGTGAGCGACCTTTTGCAAGACTAGCTGCTTACTTTCCTGAGAAGGGCCGATCGGCATTCACTTGGCTCGGTGGACATGACGGACGTACGAAGGGCATTGCGCGAGCCAATCAAAGAGGCTGGCCGCCTTGTTGATGACGACGTTTTGCAAATCATGGAGTCTGGCACAGCTGGTTATCCATTTCTGATTCAGTTAGTCGGCTCCTATGTTTGGCGTGAGCACCCCAACGAGAGGGCAATTTCGATGGAAGACGCCCTTAGCGGTGTTGAAGCGGCCCACCGCCGAATGGGCGCCCTGGTGCACGAGCCATCGTTAGTCGGAACGACGGAGGTTGCTCGAACATTTCTGGTGCAGATGGCAAAGGACGATGGTCCGAGCCGCATGGCGGATATCAAAGAACGTATGGGTGTCGACGACAACTACGCAAGCCAGTATCGATTGCGCCTCATCGCTCATGAACTCATCCGGCCAGTTGGACACGGGAGAGTTGACTTCGCGATCCCGTACTTGCGGGAATACTTGAATGAACACGCAACCAACGAGATCTAATCCCAGTACGCCATAGCGAGTGCCAAATTTGCTGCCGTCCACGTCCAGCACAGAAGTCCCGCGGCCCATGTTAGATGTTGGGCACCCCCATTGGAGGCTCAACGACCTGGGCTTACCTGGATGGATGTCTGGAAATTGCTGTCGCTTCTCCGGGTTAGTGCAGCGGGCACAAAGATGGACACACTCTGTACTTTGTTGTGGCCCGGGTAACCTGGGGCAAATCGGCCCAGATTTATCGTTCTCCAAGAGTCCTGCGGATGTCTTTCATCAATAGAACTGAGTGCATTTTATCGGTCGGACTTGACTCAAATTCTGGTACAAGGTGCAGGTAGAACTCTCTGGCCCCCTGGTTTTCAGCATGGACCAGTAGGCCCCTGCAGCCGACATCCTGCGAAAGGTTGACCAGCCCCGTGAACACGTCCTGCAATAGGCCATATCCCAAACCCCTTCGTTCGTGGTCAGTATGCACTCCGATACGGGCAAGCAAGGCAACTGGTTGTGGGTATCTGCCCCCATGGGGTTGTGCTGATCAGCCCGCTAATCAATCGATCCTGCAGGAACGATGACGCACTGCTGATCTGGGGACCTGCTGCCTGCATGACTGTGGTCCCCGCTGTGGGCGTGACTGGTGTTGCCAAACTGGTTGTTTGGGTGGCATGAAACGTGTTCGCCGCGCGTGCGGCTCTCGGGATGGCCGCATAAGGGTTGGCCGGTCCTCGAAGCGGATTCGTAGTGCCCAAATAGTGGATTTTTGCCTCTGAATGCATAGCGGTCACGGTATGCCACGAACCACGCGGCGTATGAATATTCGAGGCCATGGCCGGCATACTGCCTGCTGCCATCGTCACAAGGACAGCTCCTACTACTACGGAAGCCCGTGCGCTGTGTCTCAACTCAGCCTCCTTTTGACAACAAAGTTTATCCGGTAGGTCATAATTACATTCCTAAGGTAGTAGACCGTGCAGTCTCCTGGGCGCAGTGCTTTCAACTCCAGGTCTAGCCACTCGCTACACTCCAGCCGATATCCTTCAAGGGCAAGGACATGTGGGTTGGAGATCCCCTGCGGGAGGGGTGGAGACATCGGGACAATCATGCGAAGCCAAATCGTTGTCCCTACTGTCACGGGCACCGATGTATTGCTGGCAAACCCGTTAAGATCCTTGCGTAAATCCAGAAGCGGGCCAGCAGGAGGAGGAAATGGCTGAGCCACCGGAGTTGCCTGAGCATCTGGAAACGTAGGGCAGCTTGCCGGAATAGACAACCCGTCCCACTTGGGCGGTGGCGTCGTCCCGCATGAAGTCACAGCGAATACGATGACCACGACCGCTGCAATCCCAATCCGACCGATCATCGCAGCAGTGTAGCAGGACCCCGCATCACCCCACCCGCTCCTTCCTCAACTCCACCGATGGATGGGTCGCCAGCACGGTGAGCCGGTAGCCTCGCCGTTCCCCCTCCAGATCCCCGAACTGATCCAGCGCCGCTCGCATACCAGCCGCGTACCCAGCTCCCACCGCCGCCTGGTCCGCCCTATACTCCGTCTCCCGCGAATGGCTCCGGAGCAAAGGCGATATCACCACGTTCACCAGGAAGAATGCCGGCCACGCGACAACGTATCCAAAGATCACAAGGATGGTATTCCCTGTCATCACACACAGCTTCCCCAGGGTGTCCACCAGCATCATCGGCCAGCCCGCATACCACATGAGCCGCAGCCCCACCGTATCTGATTCTTTCCAGTGCGACAGCTCATGGGCCAGCACCGCAGACAGCTCCTCATCCCTGCAGCTGGCAAGCAGCCCCTCTGTCAGCACCACATGCCGCATCATCGTGGCCGCATTGGACTCATGGGATTCATCCACCAGAATCCGCGGGAGCCGGCCATCCAGCCCCACCCCATGGGAAGCGGCAGATGCCAGGGGCATCACCCGCCCGGCCTCTTCCACAGACAGCCGCCGGCATCCCTGCAGGTATGCCAGCCACGGCTCCAGGGTGGCATGCCCCAGGAGAAGGCACGCTGTCGCCACCACTCCAGTGGCAAGACCAGGGACCAGGGCAAGAGGATTCAGCAGAACAGATACCAGAACCGACAGGAACGTCCCCTCGGCAAACTCCACCGTAGTCCACAGTATCGTCAGCACCGCCTGCCCACCGCTGACATTACTGGCTGCCACCGCAAGTTCCCCAAGGAATCCCAGCACCCCCATGAAGGCAGCCAGCGTCAGCGCTCCATAGACAAACGACCACCCGGCAAGGAAGGACACCACCAGCCCCAGCGGCTGGGCGGTGGCAGCCCGCCTTACCGATACCTGCAGCGGCTCGGCCAGGGCCGCATCTCCGGTCCATATGCCAGGGGTCTCCCCGCACGGATGCTTTCTCCCCACTGGTGCGGCGACCGTGGGATTAAGAGTTCTGCGAGAGGGCTCGTTGATATGCGGTTGTGAGATCGCAGATGTCCCGTATCGTACGCCATAATCCGCCCAGATAGCGCTCAAATGGTGTCAAAAATGGTGTCAATCGAGGCTCGTGCGGGCTCAACGAGGTCCTAAGAGTCCTGCAGCTTGTTCGCAAGACCCAAGCAATAGTTGTTGTCGGGATCCAGCTGAAGGCCCTTGGCTATATACCCGTGGGCATTTGAGTGCTCCCCTAGGTGAAGACACAGCCAGGCCAGCCGGGAGTAATCGGTGGCATTGGCTTCATTGAGACGGCTGATCATCAGCGCTTTCACCTTCTCCATCGCGTACCGCCTCTCGGCCTCGTCCTGGCCGAGCCTATCATCGTTATACATAGCATTTAGCCGGTTAGCGGCGGCACTGAGATCGGAAAATGTCGACCCCTTTAGGGAAACCATGCTCAGCTCGGCCTGCATCGCGGATCGTTCGTCTCCTAAGGCTCTACGCAGGTCGCGAAGCCGCACCCAACCTTCCCTTTCATCAGGGCAAGACTGTACGTATTTCTCCACTGCCCCGGCCGCCTTTTCCTTGCCCTTAGGCTCGACGTAATATTCCTGGAAAAGCTTAGCCAACTGTAGCCATCCGGGTGGGAATTTATCGCATATATATTCTAGTATCGGGACGTAGTCATCGATGGATTCGTGCCTATCACTGCTCACACGCGTCGCCACATGGGAGAGCATTCTACGGAACCTTGGCTCTAGTCCCCTTGAGACGTCTGTCGCTTGGCCTGCGCCGAATTCCTGAAGAATTTTCAAGTCAGCGTCGACGGCTCCCTTCATCACACTCGTAGTTAGTTTTCCCTTTCCAAAAAGGGCCGCTGCTAGAGGAACAAGAAGAAACACCTCCCCAGCTGGCGACGTAAGTACGTCAACAAGCGAACAGCGTTGTAGGTCTTCCACAGCAGTTTCCACACCTACGAAT
>JAJZKY010000322.1 GCA_021803885.1 Planctomycetota bacterium | reverse complement strand
AGGGCCAGATCGCATTGCTGAAGTTGCCGGCCGGCCGGAATTTGCCCATTACCAATATTTTGTCAACGTGCAGGGGGATGAGCCCGAAATTCCGCCCCAAACCATTGATGATCTGGCGCGGCTGATCAGCTCGCCCGCGGTAGCCAAGGCGGACATGGCGCCGGGCCTGCCGCCGCCGGAGATGGTTACCGCGGCCGTGCGGATCACCGATCCTGCCGCCATCAACAATCCCAATGTCGTAAAAGTGGTGGTGGACGCGCTCGGGCGGGCCTTGTATTTTTCGCGCAGCGCCATTCCTTATCACCGCGTGGATGGAGCGGCTGCGCCGGCGTATGACGCGGCCATGGTGTATCGCCAGCATCTGGGCATTTACGCCTATCGGCGGGATTTTCTCCTGCGGTTGGCCGGGCACCCGCCCTGTCCGCTGGAAGAATGGGAAAAGCTCGAACAGTTGCGGGCATTATTCATGGGGGCCAACATTCTGGTGCATGATGTTCCCTGCGCCCCCCATGGCATAGATACTCCTGCCGACTACGCCGCTTTTATCCAGCGTTACGGAGAAAAGTGTCAGGCGCGAATGGCACTTCCAACCTGATCCGCAGCGGGATGGCCGACGCGGCACAAACAGCGGGCCTCCGGCCAAGGGAAGTAAGCTTTGCCGGGACGGCGCAGACGATTGGCGCCTTCGGCCCGGTGTTGCAACGCCCCGCCACACGCGACCTGCCACGACTGTGGAAATTGTTGCTCCACGCGGTATCCCACCAGCGCGTAGGGAACCGGCCCGACCATTATGAACCGCGTGCCGTCAAGCGGCGTGCCAAGCCCATCGCGTGGCTGACTGTGCCGCGTCAACCAGCCCGGCGCCAACTGATGCGAAGGGCCATTGCCGCGTGATAGTGATCCTTCAGGAAGTGCCATTCGTGCCAAGCACCATCTTAGCTTGTGCTTTTTTGGGCTCTATCGTTATCATGCGGCCACGTTGTGCCTTGCTCAAGTGAAAGTTGACGATGACGCCATGTTCTCCCCAGCCTTCCGCTCCTATTGCGGTTTTTGATTCGGGTCTTGGAGGGCTGACGGTGGTACGGGCCCTGATGCATCGGCTGCCCTGCGAAAAACTCATTTATTTTGGTGATACCGCACGCGTGCCCTACGGCAGCAAGTCGCCACGAACGGTGCTGCAATTCGCCCGCCAATGTCTGAGTTTTCTCACCCAATTTAATCCCAAGTTGATGGTTGTGGCGTGCAACACGGTTAGTGCCACCGCTCTGGCAAGTCTGCATAAGGATTTTGCCATCCCGATCATTGGGGTGCTGGAGCCGGGAGCCGGGGCAGCCGTGGCAGCCTCCGCCCGGCTACCGGATCGTCCACCGCATCGCATTGGGTTAATTGCCACGGAAGCCACCATCGCCAGCCAGGCCTATAACCAGGCGGTAGCGCGCCTGGATCCAACCATCCAAGTCATTGGCAGGGCCTGCCCGTTGCTGGTTCCCATGATTGAAGAAGGCCGGCCGGTAGAAAGCCCCATTGTTCGCAGCGTGCTGCAGGAATACCTGCAACCGTTTAAGTTGTTGCAGATACCCGTTTTAATTCTGGGGTGCACCCACTACCCGATTTATAGCTGCGCCATTGCGGAAACACTCGGCGCGCAAAGCACGCTGATTGATTCGGCCGATCAGACCGCCTTGGTAGTGGCGGACAAATTGGCTACAATGGGCATCGCCAATGACACCGGCGAAGTTTTGGTGGATGGGCTGACGTGTTACGTCACTGACCAGGGCCAGCGGTTTGAAAGCTTGGCTGGGCGGTTTTTAGGCCGATCCATCGCCCAACCGGTATGGGTAGAGCCGGAACGGCTGGAAAATCCCGCGGTGGAAAAAGAATGAACAACATGGTGAATCTTCATATTCCGCCTAAACATTCGTCGGCGAGGTTTGCGCCAGATCGCGGCTTTGGCCATGGGCGCGGCGCTGGCGTGTTGTGCATGCTGATGGTTCTCATTACCGCTTTGGCCGGATGCAGCAGTTCAAGCTCCAAGCCCCACAATCTCAATACCTTCGTGAATTCGATTCTGGATCATTTTAAAGGAAAATCGCCGGTGGCAGAAACTCGCCGGATGTTTGATACCTCCGACGCCGACCAGCGCATGGCGGGGATGGCCTGGCTGGCGCGGCAGAAATATGGTCATGACAAGCCCTACATGCGAGCCTATAAACTGCTGGCAACAGACCCCAATCCGCTGGTGCGCGGCCAGGCGCTGATTGCTCTGGGTACCTCGCACCAGCCAGCGGTAGCTCCTACCCTGTTGGCGGGCTTGCGCGATAAATCCAAATTTGTGCGGCTGTGCGCGGCCATGGGGCTAACTGATGTCGACAACCCCCTTGCCATCGGCCCGCTGCTTGAGCATCTGCGCCACGATGCAGACATGCAGGTCCGCATTTATTGCGCCCAGGCCCTGAAGTATTACAAAACACGCCGGGTGATCCGGGCATTGATTGCCACACTTGATGACCGCAATGTGGCCCTGGTGCAATTTGCCTGGTCCGATCTGACCCAACAGACGGGCCAAAAACTGCCCCAACATTCCGGCCCGTGGCGTGTGTGGTTCAAGCAGCACGAGGCCAGGCTGCCCCGCGCCAGTTGATGCTGCGCCGATACGTAGCACCGTCAAAGCGATGACCTTTACGCTTTTTCGGCGGGGCGGCGCCAGATCGGCTGAAGCCTGGTTTTGCGGCGCGGGAGGCATCGGTCTTTTTCATCAGCTACGCAGCCGACCAACATGGCCAACGGCAGAAGCGGGCGGCAAAGGGGGCGGGACATGCCTGCCGCACAGGGGGTATTGCTTACAAAAAATTAACGCCGGTGGGCAGGCAACAGGGTCAGTGGGCTGGGGCAAACTTTTTGACCAGGTGCTGAATCAAAGGCTGCTGCGGGTCAATTTTGAGGCTGCGGTTCCAATAGCTGATGGCCGTGGTTCTGGCCTTTCGCCAGTGGCGCTGATGTTGCAGGGATATGGTCATATAAACCACCCCCATGCCGTTGATGGCAGGCACATAGTCCGATTGGTATTTCAATGATTGCCGATAGGCCGCCACCGCTTGAGGCAGCTTGCCGAGCCGGTAATAGCAATAGCCAAGGCGCTCGCTGATTAAAGAAGACCCGGCAAGCTTGGCTGCGGTACGAAACACCCGACTGGCCTGATCAAAACGGTGCTCATCGATATAGATGGATGCTAAATTTAAATAAACCTGCGGTTGATGGGGTTTCATTTCCAGGCTTTGCTTGAAATAGTGGATAGCCCGGCGGCGGTAGGCGGCATCATGCTTGGCAGCCTGGGAATAGATCGTGCCGATATTGGCCCATGTGGCAAAGGAATTGCTGCCGTTCTGCACGGCACGGTTGGCGTAGAGGATGCCACGGAAAGGATGGCCGGCTTGCGTATACGCAACGGCCAAGTTCAGGGATGTGCGGGCATCTTTGGGGTTAATTTGTAGCGCGTGCTGGTAGGCGGCAATGGCGGCGATGTACCGCCGCAGTTGTTGGTACACCTGGCCTAATTCAAAAAAAGCATGGAAGCTAAAGGGGTTCAGGCTGGTGGCACGCTGGTAATCAGCGGCCGCGAGATGATAGCGCCCCTGCTTTTTGTAGAGATCTCCCCGGGCTTCATAGGCGACCACCATTTGCGGGTTGCGCTTAATGGCCAGCGTTAATTCGTGAATGGCCAGGGCGATATTGCCCTTTTCCGCGGCCAACTGACCGGTCACGTAGGGCTTGAGGCCCGTATTCCGCTGGGCGCAGCCCACCAAGCCGCCCAGAAATATCATCAGACTCAGCCATCGCACGAATGATTTTTGGTCCATCGGTTTTAATCCTGACACTGGGCCGGAAGCGTTACCTGCCAGGCGCTTATAATCCGCGTCCGGCCATGAGATATCTGCTAAAGAGTCCACGGCGGCACTACAGGCGCCAACCGGAAAAATCGCTTGTGCTTGCGATTTTAGCGGAGCGGAACGGGCTTATCGCTGAGCTGAAGCGGACGGTCCAGCAGCATGATGTTTTCGGCATCATCGGGAATTTGCAGCATGTCGGTGCTCATGGCCTGATTGACGCGCACGCTATTGGAACCAGGCGTATCCGTAAGGGTCTGGCAGCCGCCCAGCATAGGCAGCAAACCCGCCAGCCCGATCATTAAAGTTGCTACGGTAAGCTTTTTCATGAAGTAATGCCTCCAGCGCAGGTAAAGGAACGATCCCGACAAACACAACTCTAACTTTATAATTATCCGCACTTTTAAGAACTGTCAACTCAAAAACACGATTGCCTCACTGCATACGGGCGCCGGCTAAGCCGAAACAGTTCCATTTGACTTTCAAATAGTATATGATTAAACTAAGTCATGGCAAGAGGCGTTATGGCACACGATGAAAAAATGAGCGGGTTGATGCGACGCATGGAGGTTTTATACCCCGACGAAGTCATGCCGCTGCAAACTTGGTTGCAATTGGTGCGGGTGTACAGTCGCATTCAACGCAAGCTGGAACATTCGTTGGCCCAGCAGGAAATGACTCTGGCCCAATTTGAAATTCTGATGACCTTGAAAAACTGCCAGGGAATATCCCAGCAGGAACTGGCCCAGCACTTGCTGGTGACGAAAGGCAATGTGTGTGCGCTGGTGGAACGCCTGGAAAAATGCGGCTGGCTGGAACGCCAGCCGGATCCCAAAGATGGCCGCGCCTATCGCCTGGCGCTGACGACGATCGGCCGGACACTGTTGAAAAAGGTGCTGCCGGAGCAGCGGCAGATCATTCAAGAAGCCTTTGGAGTTATGACCGTGGAGGAATCCAGACACCTTTTGTCTTTGTTGGACCGGCTGGAACGAATGTTGCTCAAAACCTGGATGACCGGCAAAGTCACCTGACGGCTTTTTGAACGGCAACGTTTGCCGTGAAGCCGGCTTGGGTTTTGCTATTTTTTTAAGGAGTTCGCTGATGGCCGTTAACATTCAAGTGGTATTTTACAGCATGTATGGGCACATCCATCAGATGGCCCAAGCGGTGGCTGAAGGGGCCCGGCAAGTGCCTGGCGCCCAGGTGAACCTTTTTCAGGTGGCCGAGTTGATGCCACCGGAGGTTCTGGCGCGGGTGGGGGCAGCCGAGGCAAAAAAAGCCTTTGCCCAGGTGCCGGTCATCAAGCCGGAACAATTGCTTGAGGCGGACGCGATTATTTTCGGTACGCCCACCCGGTTTGGCAATATGGCAGCACAAATGCGGAATTTTCTGGACCAAACCGGCCAAATTTGGGCCAAGGGCGGTCTGGTGGGCAAGGTAGGCAGTGTGTTTTCCAGTTCGGCTTCACAACATGGGGGCCAGGAGACCACCATCACCAGCTTTCATACGACGCTGTTTCACCATGGGATGATTGTGGTGGGCGTGCCCTACGCGTGTCAGGAATTGACCAATATGTCGGAAATTACCGGCGGCACGCCCTACGGCGCCACCACTCTTGCCGGTGGTGATGGCAAACGCCAGCCCAGTGCCAATGAACTGGCCATTGCGCGTTTTCAAGGAAGGCATGTGGCCGGTATTGCCGCGCGTTTGGCCGGCAAGTAGCCAATATCGCGCTGTAGGGCTGGAGAACCACGGGATGCGTTCGTGCGTCTAAAGAACCGGGAACGCTGTGGCGTTATCGGAGAAGTTTGTGGCTTGAGACCAGGCCCGCCAAACTTTCCTTTAATGCCGCCACCGGGGGCGGCTTGGTGTAGTTGAATCGATCGTGGCGGCGGTTCATCGGGGGCGGGCTGGTTGGAACTGGTCACCTGCTGCGTTGGCCAACCTGCGGCATCTGGGCTTTTTGGCAAGGAATGACGATGATCAGTAATTTCCAACGATGGCCAAGGCCCATGGCGGTGGCAACACTGGTGTTGACCGCGGTGATTTTTTGCGGATGGCCGCGGCCGGTCCGTGCCGCGGCAAAGGCCTCCC
>JAJZKY010000321.1 GCA_021803885.1 Planctomycetota bacterium | reverse complement strand
TACGCCAACGCTGTTTTTGCCGACGGGCATGCCGCTGCCGTAAAACAATACGGTCTGTATGTGTATAACCTGCTTCCAACGACCAATTGACATAAGGCAGGCCTCGAACGCGGGTGCACCGGAAACGTGGTGTTTTCCGCCGAGTAATTTTCCTTGGGCGCGGTGGACAGTCCAGGCTGCAATCTTGGGGTGTAGGAACTCCATGATCGCAATGTGCGTGATTTTCCCGGCCCGCGGACGGAACATTTTTCCCCACTGGAACTGGGGTGTTGGTTTATCAATACTAAGGTACGGCAACTTGGGCGGGTTCTTACAGATTCTGGAAAAACCGGAACATGTGCGACAATGGGCTTGTTGCTTGCCTCAAATGTGCTGCGATTTGTTGCCGCAACGCCGCAACTGTGGCATTCGTGTGACCGACGCATTGGTACGTGCGGCTCAAGGTTCGATGTAGTCTTGCCGGTCGAAAAGTTTGTAATCGCTAAAATTTAGTGAAGCAGGGGTTGGCGTGATAAAGGTAGGGTTCAAACACTCTCAAGCATTGGTGGTTATGGGATTCATTGGCATGATGGCGGGTAGTGGCCCAAGTTTCGCCACACCGCGCTCGGTGCCCCTGCAGGAAGATTTTCATGCGGTACCACCGATTGTAAATTGGAACGCCCAATGGATCGCCGCACCGTTACCGCCGCGTAACCCGCTGAGAAAGTTGGACTGGATGTGGGGCAACTCCGGCGGCGGAGGCACGGCCCTAAGTCGGGCCTGGTTTCGCCGGAAAATTCAACTGCGTGCCGACGCCGGCATTCGCGGCGCGGTGTTTGATCTGACAGCCGATGAACAATTCACTCTTTATGTTAATGGTGTGCAGGCGGCACAAAACTCACAATGGCGCGGAGCCAACTGGAACACCATTTATCATCCCAACATCACCCGGCTGCTGCACCCCGGAGTGAACATGCTGGCGATTGAAGCCAGCAATATCGGAGCTAATGTCAATCATGCAGGCTTAATTGGCAGGCTGATCATTATCCTTTTATCCGGTGCCAAGATTTACTTGCCGATCGATGCAACATGGCTGGCGACCAACCATCAACCGGCTGCGGGATGGGAGAACGTCGGGTTTAACACAGCCGGTTGGAAACACGCCCGCACAATTGCCCGCTGGGGCCGCAGACCGTGGGGCCATCGTCCCAACCCGCGCCAGGCTTTACCGCTTTTCAGGCACAGTTTTGCGATCAACAATCGGATCAGACGCGCAACGGTATACGTATCCGGACTGGGCCAATACTCTCTATTTATCAATGGCCGAAAAGTCGGTGATGATGTCCTGCAGCCGGGCTGGACGGATTATACAAAGACGGTTTTATATAACGCGTACAACGTCGCCCCCATGCTGCGTAGCGGACACAATGCGATCGGTGTCATGCTGGGTACCGGTATGTACGATTGCCCGGAGGGAACACGCCGATATGAACATTCGCCCAATCCGTTTGGTCGGCCCAAGTTAATTCTGCAATTGCACATCACGTTCAGAAATGGAAGGCGGGAAAATATTGTCAGTAATGGCCGGTGGCGTACCGATCCGGGGCCGGTGATATTTTCGTCGATTTACGGCGGCGAGGATTACAATGCCCTGGATGCCATTCCGGGCTGGGATCAAATTGAATTTAATGACAGCCAATGGCGACAGGTCATGGTGGTAAATGGACCCGGCGGAAAGCTGACGCCGCAAATTGCACCGCCGGTAAAGGTCATGCACATTTATAAGCCCGTTCGCATCACACATCCACAACCGGGTGTGAGTGTGTATGATCTGGGCCAGAATATGGCGGGGCGATTTATTATCCAAGCGCGAGGGCCGGCGGGTTCCAAGCTTATTGTGTATCCATCTGAATTACTGCATCCCAATGGTACACAGTGGCAGTCCTGTGCCGGGCCTATATGGTGCGTGTACACACTTGATGGCAAAGGGGTGGAGACGTTTCACCCCATTTTCTCCTATTTCGGATTCCGCTACGTCCAAATTGACGCACTTGCGGCGGAGAAATCCGGCGTGGACAACAGACCGGTGGTAATGAGTGTGGTCGGGCAGGCCACGCACACATCCTCAGCCACCATCGGTCATTTTGCGTGCAGCAACAGCCTGCTGAATCACATTCACCACATCATCACCATGGCCATGGTCAATAACATGGTCAGCATTATTACGGATTGCCCCACGCGGGAAAAGACCGGTTGGTTGGAGGATACATACCTGGTGGGGCCGGGCATCATGGACAACTATTTTGTGCCGAAGTTATATGAACAAACGGCGGCCAATATGCGTGATGCGCAGTGGCCCAATGGTATGGTTCCGGATTTTGCGCCGGAATATTTCAACTATCCTGGCGCATTCACCGATTCCCCGGAATGGGGCAGTGCGTGCGTGCTTGATCCTTGGCTTACCTACAAATATTTCGGAGATAAGCGGATATTATCGCAAAATTATCCGATGATGGTCCGTTACCTGCACTATCTGAAATCACGGGCCGGGAATAATATTCTCGCGTATGGCCTGGGCGACTGGTTTGACCTGGGACCTGGCGCACCGGGTTTCGAGCAATTAACGAGTATGGGTGTAACCGCCACCGCTACGTGGTATCGAGATTTGACCACCCTGGTAAAAATCTCCCGTATATTGGGCCATCTCCAAGCCGCGTGGCATTTTGCCGCCGAGGCCAGGGACGTCCGGGCGGCATTCAACCGCAGGTTCTATCACCCCGCCACCGGCCAATATGATCGGGGCAGCCAATGCGCCAATGCCATGGCATTGGCCACAGGATTGGTGCGAGAAATCAACCGTAGTAAGGTCTTGCACAATCTGATCGCCAATATTGTCAAGCACAAGTACCATACCACCGCCGGTGATATTGGATTTCATTATGTGGTGCAGGCATTAACGGATGCGGACCAATCGGAATTGCTTTATAAGATGGCCACACAAACCACGCCACCGAGCTATGGCTACCAAATTGCGCACGGGGCCACAGCATTAACGGAAGCATGGAACTGCAACGCCGGTGATTCACAAGACCACTTCATGCTGGGCCATATTGAACAATGGTTCTTTCAGGGTCTGGGCGGCATCCGCCTGGATATGGCCCGAAAGCCGGGGCGTCAACTGGAAATCCGCCCTGAAATTGTGGACAATCTTAAATGGGTGAAGGTCAGTTATGATTCGGTGCTGGGAAAAATCGTCAGCAATTGGCGGCTTGCCAACCATCAGGTTACGTTGCATATTGTGGTTCCGCCAAATATCAGAGCTCAAATATATATTCCCGCGCGTAACGCAGCGAGCGTAAGGATTAATGGAAAAACTCCGGCGCAATCAGGCGTGAAAATATTTGCCTTAACTACTGGACAGATGGTCTGTGAAGTGCCTGGCGGAGATTATCGGCTTTCTGCACCGCGATATCCCTGACAATTTAGAAGATGGTGGAAAAATGCATATATTACAAGCCGTTAATTGTCGTTGGCTTCGGGCTGTTTTGGGCGGAAGAACTGCTTTCGTATTTCTGCCGTCCCCCTGGGCAACAATTCGTCAGAATATTGCCGGCCTCTTAACGTCCATCCCTCCGGGTTATTTTCATGCCCCGATGTGTCGGGAACACCGGACCTGAATGCGGATAACAGAACTCTGCGACCTCCGGGCCCTGTGGTTGGGGGCGTGACACTTTACGCAGGTAGGCTTTCCGATGCGAAGGTCCACCACCGACCCGGCGCGCCGGGACTCTCGTGCTCAACTCTCTACTATTCTCTGCTCTGCGGCCGCCGCCGCAACAGACGCCCGAAAATATTATCACACCCCAGTGATCATGTAGAGATTTTGCGGAGTGCAAAAAAAATAATATTCATTAGAATACCACGCAGGCGGCAACGTTCCGCCGCGTGACGCAATTTGTGATGGAATCGCGGATGGCACCGTGTTAAGATAGATGGTTGCGGGGGAAGCGATATGCAAATGATTTGCTGTGCGGTGCGATGGATCGGATTGTCGAGTTTACCATTGTGTTTCTATGAGGTTTTAACATGCTCAAATATATAAAAGCGGCGTTGTCTGGCGCGGTGGTGGCTTGTTTGTTCGGAGCCATGGTTCATGCGCCATCCCTCGCCGCCGCCCCGGCGTTTCGTCCGCCGGCGGTGCCGCTGGTAACATTTGATCCGTATATGAGTATATGGTCAGAAAATAATCATCTGGCCAACCACCGCACACGGTATTGGGATGGCCGGATACAGAGTCTGGTCAGCCTGGTACGGGTGGATGGAACAACCTATCGGCTCATGGGCAACCAGCCCAACACCGCGCCGGCCATGCGCCAGATCAGCGTAACGGTGCGGCCAACGACGACTATATATCAGTTCTCCAACAGCAAAATCGATCTCACGCTGACGTTTATGACCCCCCGGCTGCCGGCTCACCTCAAGACCATGACTCTGCCGGTGACGTATATCACCTGGCGTGTAAAATCCGCCGATGGCCAAGTCCATCATGTGCAGCTTTATTACTCGACCAGTTCAGCCATAGCCGTTAACCATGATAATCAGAAAGTTACGTGGAGCCGCAAAACCTTCGGGCCGTTAACGGCGTTAAAGATTGGTTCAACCACGCAGCATTATTTTGATATTTCAGGCGACCCGGTGGGTCTGGACTGGGGCTATATTTACACCGCCGCCTCCAGTCGGCAAAGCACCGCGTGCATTGCCGCCAATGACCGGTGCATCAATGATTTTCTTATTAAAGGTGTGTTGCCGGCGGCGGATTCCACGCGTATGCCACGCGCAGTTAGCGCCGGTGATCCGGTGGAAGCGTTCACCTTCAATTTGGGCAGCGTTACAAACAGTGCTGTATCCCGCCATGTGATGGTGGCGTATGATGAAGTCTATGCCATAGATTACTTCGGAGAATATCAGAGGCCTTATTGGCGACACATTTTTAAGACCCCGTCGGCGATGTTCCAATGGGCGGGTAGCCACTATAAATCCCTGATGAAAAAAAGTGTCGCCTTTGATTCCAATGTCATCACCGATGCCAAGCGCATTGGCTCCTACCAGTATGCCACCATCGCCTCGATGGCCTATCGTCAGGCGCTGGCGGCCATGGGCATGGCCGCGGATGCCAATGGTATGCCCATGGTGTATACCAAAGAAGAGACCAGCAATGGAGATATCGCCACGGTGGATGTTATTTTCCCGGCTTCGCCTTTGCTGCTGACTTTTTGTCCGCAACTGGAGGCGGCCTCCATTGTGCCGGATTTAAATTCCGCCAATACCCCACGCTGGAAGTTCGCATGGTCGCCGCATGATCTGGGTACATATCCAATTTGTACGGGACATTACAACACCGGCGGAGAGAATATGATGGTGGAAGAGAGTGGCAACATGATTATCCTTGCCGCCGCGATTGCCAAGGCGGAGGGGAATGCCGACTTTGCCACCAAATACTGGCCATTACTGACTAAATGGGTGGTCTATTTGAGGAAATCCGGCTTTGACCCCGGTAAACAGTTAAGCACCAATGACTTTCTGGGTTTCATGGCCCACAATGCCAATTTATCGGTAAAAGCCATTGTGGCCATGGGAGCGTATGGCATGTTATGCCGCATGCGCGGAATGACCGCCGAGGCCAACGACTATCAGGCGCTGGCTCGCCGCTGGGCTCGCAAATGGATGAAGGTGGATAATGATGGCAATCATTACCGCATGGCCTTCAACCAGCCGGGGACGTGGAGTATGGTTTATAACATGGTCTGGGATCAGGCCTTGGGATTGCATATATTCCCCATGTCGGTACGGCGGAAGGAAATGGCCTTCTATATGACCAAGCTCAATAAATATGGCCTGCCGGATCGCAGCACGGTAACCCAAACTAAAACCGACTTCGAAATCTGGACGGCGACTTTGGCTACAAAGCATTCACAATTTCAGGCTATCATCGGACCCACTGTTTGCCGCCAGTTGTA
>JAJZKY010000320.1 GCA_021803885.1 Planctomycetota bacterium | reverse complement strand
GGCCATGTACCTGGCTTTACTGCGGGCCAGTGTATGCCAAGGCGCATGTGTCTTGGGTAGTACAAACACCGCCGGATCAAGCAACCACAGGGTGCGATGCCACAACGGCAATGACATAGCCGCGGGAGAATGATCACCCCACGCGGCATCGTCCAGCCAACGAGTCAGTCGCTTCGGTGATTGCCCGCGCCTTAAGATGTCATACCACCGCCGCCACCCGGAATCCGCGGTGCGCCCCGGCTGAAAGGCGCCGCCTGACTCATGTTTACCAGCGGTATGACGCCCCACACGCTTATGCCAGGTCATAGCCAAATGAAAGTGCCGCCCAAGTCCGGTACTGCCCTGTACCATATCCACCAATGTGTTACCCGCGGCCACCCAATGCAGCAAATCAGGATTGTAATGCGTAGAGGTCGAATAATTCTGGAGGATGCCTCGGCTGTGCGGCGACCAAAGGTTAATAAGAACGCCGCTCATGTGCGGCGACAATACCGGTCGAGTCAGCAGGCTCACCGCATGCTTTGATTTTAATAGGTACTCATACAAAGCCGCATCGCCGTAAGGATCGTAGCGATAGGCACTCATCAGCGGCATGGCTGACGACCCTTGCGCCGCCTTCCATGCAGTACGCGACAGCAGCCACAGCACCGCCGCCAAAAATCCAACAACAAATGCCATGGACAACGCTTTACGCATGAGCCGCTCCTTTACCAATGAGCAGCCTTATGCGCGATTGAATATTCTCTAAGTCAACGCGCTCATACTCCTTGTGCCCGTACCAGACGCGGTCAAACATTTCGGTAAGCGATACAAAAGTATTTCGCTGGATATCTTCGCCCCGGAAAGTCCGCACATATTGCCAGTTGGTCTGCTGCCGTCTGAATTGAATTTTGCCCGTCTCGTGAAGCCCCGCCAGCAAAGCCAGGTACATGGCCCGGTACATCGCTCTAAAATCACCATCAACGCTGAATTGCTGCGCTGCGGCCAACCACGCATCACTTGCCATCGCCAGGGCGTCGCCACACTGCATAGCCTGTTCTATGGCCTGCCGGCTCGGAAGGCCGCCCGCACCCCCCGTCGGCTTAATCCGCCCCATCCGCCAGGATCGCAGCAAAACCAAGCCAATAATGGCCGCAAGCACAAGCACCGCGATAACACCAAGCATTTCGAGGTCTTGCGCAATGCTGGCGTGCCCACCCGCGTTGCCCCCGGACGCCCCGCGATGCCCGGACCCAAAAATATGGCGAAGTATATGCCGGATCGCCCGGAACGTATTATTAAAAAATTCGCCTATCGCCTTCTGCCAAGGCACATGCACATGACTGGCGCCCAGCTTCTCCCGCAGCCGCCACTGGTTAAACTGCGGCTCTTGCAAGATGCGGCTAAGCCTTTCATGATCGGCCAATGGGGCGATACCTCTCGAAACCTCCGCACCCCGAACCGGGCCATTGCGGGCGACCGCGAAACACAACACCCCTAAAAGCAGCATGGCAATACATCGCGATATCTTCAAGCGGCCTCCAGCAGGCGGCTGATGCGCCTTTCAAGGTCGGCGCCGCTATGACGCGACTGTACATGGCTGTACTCGATGACCGCAGTTACATGAAGCAGCAGATCGCCGGCAAGCCACACCACCAGGGCCAGCCCCAACTTCAAAACACTACCGCCGAGCAACAGTTCAACCCGGTTGTCGCTCATGCCTAGAAGCGAAGGAAGCACAAAGCCGGCAATAATATCGCACACCCCACATATACCCGCCCATGCCACAAGAAAAATCACCAGCGCGATTCCAAATTGCAGCCAGGTCGGCCGGGATGTTATGCCGGCAAGCAGCGGCCGACGAATCGCTTTAAGCGATGCGGCGGGAGCATCCAGCAAAGTCGGCCCTATCCATGCGCCAAAAAGCACGGCGGGCACAGCCGCTACCACCAACAACCATATTCCCCATACCAGCCACAAAGCCGACGCCAACCGCAGCAACAGCATGGCCGGCAGCCTTTTCCAGAAGCGGCGCGACTCCAGCCGGCCGGTCATGGCATACGCAACCCTCCGTTGCAGCAGGAATAACCAAGCCCATCGCCAGAGCATTGCCGGAATCATAAGAACGCAAAGGCCAGTCGCCTCGCTGGGCCGATGAACCGCAATATCTCCAAGCATGGCCACCAGAAACAGCACGGTCGGCGCAGCGGCGATAACATAAATCGGCAATGCAACAGCGGCATCAGCACGAATAAAGTCCAGGGCCGCATCAAGCGAGCCGGCAAAATCGCCGCCAGATTGAATATCAAACATGTCCAATTCTTGCGTCATGCTCAGGCTCGCAATCCCACAACATACACCAAGGCCTCAATACCCCAATACAGGAGCAACAATGCCAAGGGGCTGACCAACAAGCCCAGCACCAACAGCGCCTTGTCGGGCCACCATTGTAGACGTTGCCCTGCCTGCCGTTGTGCCTGAAGAAGCCGCAGCCCTTCCTGTGAGTAGTTAACGCCTTCATACTGCGTTGAACATTCCTCGCAGATGGCTTGGCCCGTCATAACACACACGCCTATCGCCGGACGATCTGGATGGTTTTGACAGTATATTTTTTTTAACGCCATGGGTGTTCGGCACCTTGTAAACACACATTAAATATGACTCACTCAGCTTGAGGCTTGCTCGGATGCCAAAGGTTCCTGGCCGGCTGGTGTCGCTCCCGGCGCCATGGCCGCCGAGGCTGTCAGTGGCGGGAATTCCACTCCGGCGGCGGGTTGGGCAGATAGACGCTCTTGAGTCTGGCGGGCCAATTGCGTGATCTCGTCTAAAAGGAGGCGAAATTTCCGCTCTCGCATCGCACCCGCCAATTCCACCCGAGCACCAGTGCGGTACAACACCAGATGTCGCCGCTGCCTGATGATTGTTAGAATAATCAACATCAAAAACACCACTGCCAGCGGCGAAAACAGAACCACGAAGCCTATCATCGCCGGCCCACCGGTGAGGCGGTTCAACCAGCACCCCAATGAAATCGACGCAAAGATCAGGAAAAAAATGATCTGGACGACCAAACGCCCCCATGGCATCGCGCGCCAATACACAACCTGCCCCAAACGATCAAACGGCACGCGACGCACGCGATCCTTCCCACTGAGCCTCTCCAGCACCACCAGCGAGTCGTCTTCGACAATTGCCGTCATGCGGCGATAGCCATTGACGAATTTGAACTTATTGCGCGTGGCCATGGCTGGCTCCTTCATAAAAAACAAACAATGCAGCCCGCTGCTTCCTCAGGAATGCACAGTCTTGCCCACATGCAGCCGCTGGTACATCACAAAGCCCATGGCGATAGCCATCACCAACCATAACACCAACACGATGCTGACAATCACTATGCCGCTGATAATAGCCCCCCGTCCTACCAACTGGGCGTAGATCCGATTTTCACGCCGCATCTTAAATGCAGCGGCGCTCTGTACATAACAGTAAATCGCCCACAGCGGAAATGGCAGGAAGATGAATGCGTCTACATATGGTATGAGCAAAACCAGCAGCACGCCTTGCACCTTGCGGTCCGGCCGCTGCAGATAACGCGGCGCCAACTCGTCGGTCTGCTGCTTGCCCGCTTCGCTGTCGAGATATTGCACGCTGTAGGTTTTTCCCTTGAGTTCCACCGCACAAAGCGGGCAGATAAAACTGCCTGTACCCGCACAAACCGCAGTCGCTTTCTTTTGCGGATGATTGATGCAGGCGGCATCTTCCGGCAGAGCTAATTCAGCCTGCGGTACCACCATCTCAACCGGATTAAAAAATATGGCCTCGACCACCAAGCTGCAGCCGGGGCATTTCAGGCGATGGTCGGCAAGTTCCACCATTTCAAGCTTGCCGCACCCGGGGCATACCGTAGGCGGTACCGGCGAGGCGCGATTGGGGGCCGAATCGCCCGCCTTCGGCACAGGTGTTAGAGTTGCCGCTTGCGTCACGTCAGGCTCCTTTCCAACCATCCTGCAGAATCAACGCTACGTTAATAACCGTTTGCTCGTCACTAAGATACCGGTTTGCATCGGTAAGGCCAAGCTGGCGGCGGCAGTAGCCTGCAACCTCCGAAAACATACGTTCGCGCACCGGTGCATCAAGCTGATTGCGACGCAGGGTCAGGTCCATAATCAGATCTCGCTGGCGTGGGCCGATGCGCGCGATAATTCGATTGCGCAGCGCTGAATCCTGCATAAAGCTGTTATGCCGCGCCTGCCGCCGCACCACCGACCGCGGCAACTGCGCCTTACGATCACGCACGACGATGGTATCAGCTGCCATGTCGCCCAGGCGCCGACACTCGGCACTAAACAGCGCAGTTATGCCGCCGAAAAACATAAGCAGAGGCAGCGCATCGAGCATGCGAACCAAGTTACGAATCACAATGTTGGCCAGCGACAGCCTCCCGCCACCGGCATCCATCACGCGTATGTGCATCATCCGCTTACCGGGCGTCTGCCCCTGCCAAATAGCCTCGAAAAACATGAAATAGCCGATCAAAACAAAAAACACTGCAAATAACCAGAGAATAATCCCTAGAACGGGCGGGAGCGATCCGGCAACAAACAACGCTCCCACCAGCACCAACGCCCCGATTCCAACATCAATGAGGTAGGCCGTTGCGCGGGTAAATAAACCCGCCAACTGATAGCTGAAGCAAACCTGCTCGGGGGTGGTTAAGCGGTACTGCCGCATGCCGAAAGTCCCTTAGCGCATTATTACGACAACTCGCGTGCCGCAAATCATATCATGGAGCGCTCGCTGGCGGCACCAGCTCGGCACGCCCCAGACACCGCCGGTCTAATCACAAGCCGCTCAAACTAAAAACCCTCGGCCCACGTTAGGGTGCCACGGGGTCAGATGAGGATTGCCGTATGCCTGTCATAACACATAGCACCCTCGCTCCTCCAGGGAACCTCTCCGGCCCCGCCACCAGCTCGGTCTGCCTGAACTTTTGGAGCTGAGCTGGCGGGTACTACATCTGCCGTGCAGATTGCCGGGGGCGATGGCCACCCCATTCAATTCTCCTGAATCACCCGTGTCCGACAAATGCGGTCGTGCAAAGATCGCTGCAGCCGTGTATCGCCCAATAGCACCAAACCGTCACACAACGACCAGCCAAGAGCTAACCAACCCGCGCAAGTTAGCAGCCAGGGCATATCCGTCACATTGGCCACCACTACCCCGGCCACCAGCAGCACGCCACCTAAATTTAACAGCACCGATCTCAATGTTGCTCGCAAAATTCCGATTGCGGCTCCATCCACACGCACGACCCGCAGTCGCCCCACAATCTTACCTGCCGTTCGACCTGTAAGGCCCTGCATCAGCGCGAAATAGATAATCGGTATCTCAACAAGCATCAGCAATATCGTCACATTCCTCCATTGGAAATGCGTCCACTCGGATACAAGCCTGCGGTGCAGAAGAATCCCCCAACACGCGAGCAGCAAAACGGTACCCCATTGAATAGCCTGCATGTCCAAAAAGTAACATCCGAACCTCCGCCAGAAGCTCGGCGTCTCATATTCCTCACGCAGGGCGCCATGGCGGCTAAGATAAGCCTGCAAGATCGCCTTACCCCGGGCGCTGATACGCTGACCATAAAGGTCTTCCAACTGCCCCGCGGGCAACCACTGCTTTGTAACGTAACACTGACCCAGCCCGGGTTGCGGTGGCTCTTCGCGCACCGGACCGCAAAGCCCGAACCGCTCTTCAATGTCCTCCGGCAAGACTTTTGTTAAATCGCTTGGGATCTGTTCAGTCATTTGGGAGACTCCAACAGACTTTTCAGACTCCGCACTTCTGAACAACTCGCGTGCCGCAAATCATATCATGGAGCGCTCTCTGTCGCTTACGATCCAGCAGGGCGCAGCACGCGTCTAGTAGCAGCCACATATTCCCCACAAAAACTACATGGCCCGACTCGACCCGTTTGCCGGCAACAGCCAGCACACAGCAGAAGACACCGACAGCCAGGCCGC
>JAJZKY010000319.1 GCA_021803885.1 Planctomycetota bacterium | reverse complement strand
CTTTCAGCGCCTGGGTTATCATGGCCTGCGCAGCGGCACGTTGCTGCAACCCGGCCATCGCCGCATACACTACGGTCACCACACGTGGATCACCCGGGGATTCTTTAAGCCATGGCGCCATGGTTTTTTCCGCCGCGGCATAACGATGTTCCGCCATTTCCAGCCGCGCTTTGAGTTGCGCCAGAGAAAAACTATGACTGGTATTTATGTGCGACAAAAGTCGCGCCAACTCCGGGCGCCGATTGAGATTGGCCAGTGACAAGGCTTCAATTTTTAAGGCGGCCGCATTTTCAGGATCCCGTTTCAAGACCGCCTGCGCTGCAGCCAGCGCCGCTTTCGGATTCTGTTGTACCATCAGCTGGGCTCGGGCCAGAACCACACTGGGTTGATCCGGAAGATATTTTTGAATTTCATTTAATACCGTCAAAGCGGAACCGGATTGCCCGCGTATCTGATAGATCTGGGCCAGCAGTTGTTTTTCAGTCAACCAAAAGGCCAGGTCCTGTGGAGTAGGAGAAAGAATTCCATTGGCTTTATGTATCCAACGTTGAGAAGCATCCAATCGTCCCTGCGCGAAGCGCAAGCGGGCCTTGGCCACATAGACCCAGGCGGATTGCGGAATACGTTGGGCCACCCAGGACAGAGTATTAGAGGCCTGCGTCAGATATTTATTGCGTAACTCCGACCCGCCCGGAGCTTCCATGGCCAGTTGAAGATAAGAGCCCATGAGCATCTCATTGATGCGTAAACTGATATTTTCATTGATTTCCGGCGTTAATCCGCCACCCGAAGCGGGATGCGCTAAGCCTAGTTTTAAGTAGGTGATGGCTTCTTCAGGTTCATTGGCACGACGGAGAAATTCTCCGGCGGCCGCGTAAGCACTCATATCGTCCGGCTTAAGCGCTACAATCTTTTTGAATAAACCGGCAATCCGCGCCGGGCCGGCCCCCTGGATGAGCCATTGTTGCGCCTGGGCTTCAAGAACCTTCGGGTTGTTGGGAGCCAGCTTTTCCGCCGCTGCCAGAGCTTGAGCGGCGGCATCCGTATGGCCTGGTACCGCGCGATAGATAGCGGCCAGAGAAATAAGCGCATTAATATTATGCGGATGTTTGGTTACAAAACCCTGGACGACGGCAATACCTTTATTAAATAACTTGGTCATGGCGGCCTGATTGATCAGATTTTGCGCATGTTCCGCTGCCGCCTGTTGCAGGTATACCTGCGCTAATAACGCGTATGGAAGAATATTGTCCGGTTGCAGACGGCACGCGGTTCGCAAGTCCGTCTTGGCGGAGGTGAAGCGGCGATTGGTCAGCGCCGCCAAACCCGAAACGGACCGCAGCCGGGCCTGGGCACGATACATATAAGCTGTGGCATTTTTCGGATCCAGCTTGATAACATGATCCGCCTGTGTCTCTATTTGTTGCCAGATGGCAGTTTCATTACCGGAATGAATGGCATCTTGATAAAAGGCATCCAGAAGTTTTACGCGTGCCGCAAGCAGATTTGGATTTTGCGATATGGCGGCATGCCAGTCGCTTAGAGCGGCGCGGTAGCGCTGGATATTTTTAGCGGTCGTCTGATAATTCAGGTCCCCAAGTTTTAACAGGATTTCCGCAGCCTGCGGCAGATGTTCACGCAAAGAAACCACCGCCGCCTGCTGATAGAGGCTGCGCGCCAGTTCCATATCCTTCTTTTTAAGTGCCGCCTTGGCTTCCGCCACCAGCCGGGTAGGATTATTGTTGATTTTGATCAGGACGTAATAAACTCCGGCCAGTCCACCGATAATGGCGATCAACACCACAATCAAGATCATTAAAAATCGTGTATTAACCCGTTTAGCCATGCTGATTCCTTCTTATCTCTGCTGCGAGATGCCGTGTTAACATTCAATACCGCCCGTTTTTTTGGCCCGCAGTTGACGCCCCCGTATTGGGCACCGTTTGCGGGTGCACATGGGGGGCGTTGAGTTTTTTCCAGTTCGGCAAAAGCCGCTCAATAGCCGGCAACGCCGCGCGGATAAACGACGCAATCGCCCGTCGCGCCTGCGGCCTGGTAGTCAATCCGCCAGGGCCTTCGGCGGTAACTTCAATTTTAGCATCATAACCGTATTTGCTGGTGGTGCGCCAAAATAATTCACTGACCTGTTCCGGATTGGGAACATACCGCCCATCCACCTGGAACACATAGGCGACATTCACATAGCGGCCCCGATGCTGATCCATACTCAGCGGAATGCCGGCTTGACTCATTTTGGGCGCATAAAATGAAAGAAACCGCATTTCCAGATTCGAGTATGTGCCATTGGCATGAGGAACATGATGAATCGTGATCAGCGAATCATGAATGCGTTTCATGCCCACACCCGCCCAGCAAACATTGGGAACATGCGGAGTGGCAAAATCCGTGGGATAATAATTCAGATTCACATCCACCTGGGACCCCGGCGATCCCGACGGCATTTTGATATTGGCATAAGGACGCAATAGATAATGGTGCGTACCCAGCACCTGGACAATTTCCGCCGACAGCCGCTGGTCCACAGCGCCCTTCGGCATAACCCAATTTCCGAGCTTCTTGGGCAGACTTCGTAACGGAGCCTGCAGGGGTGTATGGCGTTTCCGTAAAACCACGTTGAACGCGTTGGAGGCTATCGTAAGTGCCACCAGACCACCGGTTAAAATTCCCAAAGCCACCAGGGTCGGGAAAAGTGTTTTCAGTGTCGAATTATTACTCATGCGTGGGCCTCCCGTCCGCGAGTATCGCCGGCCGGAACATCATCAACGAAAAGATGGTCGTTAAAAAGATCGATCAATTTGGCCGCCCCCAGCTGCAAAAGCCCGGCAGGGATCAGCATCAGTAAACCCAGACTGGCATGCGTACTGCCCCTGGCCCATTCTGAACCTGCATCGGCAAATAACACCCCGGTCAGGGTTACGCGGAGGGCATTGACAAATATAGCGATAGGCAGAGCGCAAATCGCCAGTAGCACTTTTTGCCACATGGGACGATTGGTGGAATACGCCAGGGCCACCGCCAGGGCAAAAAATGCCGTCAGCATCCGGATACCGCTGCAAGCCTGGGCCACATTCAGCGAAGGCCAGTGATCCCCGACTTGAATATGAATCTGTGTAGCTTCGCGATAGGCGTGAACCCCAAAGAGCAACAACATGTGCGCCCCGCCCGATGCGGCGATATATTGCAACGGAGTGGTCAGCTTGACATACAACGCCTGCGGCGGATTGATCATGAATAATAGATAACAGATCGGCAGCCAGAGAATTTTCATCTGTTCCCATCCCAGCAACCATAAGCCCAGGCCAAATAAGACCACCAGCATGCTCAAATCGGAAAATTGCTCCTGGCCGGTAATACGAAACAGCACCTGTCCGAAGACTCCGAAAGTCAATAACAACAGCCCTATAGCCGTCGGCTTGACCGGCAAATGGCGCAGCGTGTGCCAACGCAAATAAATAAACATGGCGCTGATGACCGGAATCAGGAACCCCTGGCTGAAATTCGGGTTGACAGTCCAGATGTGCACCAATTGCTCAAAATTAATGTGGTATAACCAATAAAAAGCCACAGCCAATACTACGATCACTGCCAGTATATATCCGGGTAAGGTCGAGCGACCAGCCGGTGATGTTGTAGCGGTCATATAATTATAACGCGGGGAATCCCGGCTGGCAGATCTGCCGCGATCCAGGGAAGTATTGGAGGTTTCTGATGCCGGCATATATTACGCTCCGGTTGTGACCGTTATAAATCTGATGCCGCCGGACAGCCGCGCTTTTCAAAAAGTTATCCCCGATAACCAAGTTTAATGAATTACCGGAACTTTCCGCCGCCTCTATCCAATCATCACCCAACCGTACCTCAAACTACTGAATAATGGTCGGCTGGATGTAGTAGTTACGATCATAGGTAAATCCGAATCCATAACTTGCGGAAAATCCATTGCGAATGATCGCCAGCGGTGTGGCAAAGAAATCGGTGCCGACATTCAGGGTGTCATAGGGCTTGAGGAAAATATCCGGTTCCTCACCACTGAAAATGGCCTGCATATTCACTTGAATGGTGATTTCCTGATTATGCCCGATGCGCCGGATCAGTTCACAACGCCGTGGAATCGCCAACGGGCCGAAATTTCCCGCCGCCGCTATGGCCTGTTCCAGGGTCAATTTCTGCCCGGTCATGGAATAAACACCGGGTCGGCTGACATTGCCCATCACGAAATAAACCGCGGGTTTGAGCGGCGGAACATTAATTACATCACCCGAGTGGATGACGATGTTATACCGTGGATCGCCATCGCGCAGTTTTTTGAGATTGATGCGGATGATGACTTCTCCAGGATATCTGGACGCCGCGGATTTTTTGGTTCGGGCGAAATTAAAATGAACCGGGGTTGTCGTGGCGGTCTGGCCGCCAATGCGCACCCATTGGCCATTGACATAAACAAACCGCCCGCCGACGGCAGATCCGGTTTGCTCCATGGCCTGATTCATCAGATTCTTCGCGGCGGCGTTGGACGAATTCACCGGAGTTTTGCCGTGCTGTAACTGGTTGGCTATGGTGTTGAGCATATTGGTTTGCGCTCCGGACGCCATACTGGGAGCGGCCGCAGCCGTGGCGGATTGTAACGCAGCTTCCTTTTGCACACGCCGAATAACATATAGATAATTCATCCCCGGTGTGGCGGGGACATCACCCGCCAGAGCTAAAGCATCCAGCAGGCGGAAATCAGGCGACATGATGTTGTAGGTTCCGGGATGATTGGCGGCACCAATAATTGAAAACACCCGCCGCCGGGCTTCCGTAAGATCTACATTCACCTGCGGCCCGGGCTGGTGCGGACCGGGGGCGGCCATCTGCCCGCTTTGAATTAATTTATGTACGATTTCCCGGCGCAGTTGCCGCGTGGTCATGCCCGCCGCATGTATCTCTCCGATAAAATCAAGTGTAATGTCGCCCTGAGTATTGATCTGCCGGGTTTGCACGGATTCCTGTCCCGGCACCACAAGTTCAAAAACCGAAATAGTCAGTACATCGCCGGCCCCCAGAACATACGGTTTATGCACCGGCAATAAATCCGCCGGTGTTGGCGGCGTCGAATCCGGCCAAGGCCCGGGGGGCGGATCATTGACCGCCAGCGAATCCAAAATTGGCCAGGTTACAGGTTGTACACGACCAAAAGGATTGGCTTTATCAAACCGGCCAACTTCTGCCGGATTGAAAAATGAATTGCTTAAATTGAGATAATCCAATGGACTGGTGGTTTGGCATCCTCCCAAGCCCACCAGCAAACCGGCCAGCAGACCAACACGCAGCCACCCCTTGCGGATTTCTCTACCGGGTCGGCCATGCCGCCGAGCGTCGGCGCGCGATCCCACCTCCGTGGCTTTAATCCAGGAATCAGAATTCTTACGATTCGCCATGTTCCAAGTCATGCGCCAACTCTCCGAGTCAGAGACAACAATACACTTTTACACCGACCGTTGGTTGCAGAACCTGTTATTCGTGCTCCACAGACCAACCGTAAAGTCTAAGTATGTGCCAAATTCCAAATAACTACAAGTCCAAATGCCAAATTACCACATTATCGGCACCGGGACCCAAACTCCCGGCGCCACAAGCACATTGCCTGAACCTGATATTCGAGTGTCTTATGGTTTCTGTCAAGCCTGCAGAACACCCGCAACGTTTCCGGACTATTTATCGGCTATTGCGGGACAAATATGTACAAAAATATTCCGTAACCGTTCACGGACCTGAAGGAAGAAGTTAAGGTATGGCTGGGTGCACCCATAAATCGTAGTAAAAGCACACCACAGCCGCCACCAGTTTGTATATTCGAAAAGTATTCCAGTGCACTGTCACGCCTATAAATCAGCTTTGACGGCAGGCCAGGGGGACTTGGGCGCGAAGCCAGGAAGGTGTATTGATGAATACTATCACGACGAGCGACAAAGCCCACAGAACCTTGGCCCCCGCCGGCTGGTTGGC
>JAJZKY010000318.1 GCA_021803885.1 Planctomycetota bacterium | reverse complement strand
TCTGCTAGGGTGGGGTATTGCCATCACAAACAGTAATCCCCGGGTGGCCCATTCAAGCCGCAGGCTTGAGTGGGATGGAGAAACTCTCCGCGTGGAATCTCCCCGGGTGCCCCATACTTTCTCCTCGCGCTGTTCGAGGAGAAAGTGTGGGACCATATCGGCGCAAAGCGCCGACCAATCTCCAAAACACCCATCTCCGCCCGAAAAGAAGGGCGCGAAGTGGAGAAATCTGCGGTCCCCATGCGAACCCAGCGCTCCGCATGGGGAACAAGCGACCTATACTCAAGCCGTGAATTTTCGTGCTTTGTGCAGGATAATCGGGACTTCTGTACTGACTGCGGGCGCGACCTTTGTCATCACCTCTCTGATCTCGTGCGTAGCTCTCACCTGCCAGGCTGGAAGGCAATATCCGCATGACGGCCAGAATGGACTCTACGGGTTCCTGATCGGCGGCCTGATCGGCCTCGGCTTTGCCATCCCTACCTTCCTTGGCGCTCTCATCTGGCGCATCATTCAGTTCGCTTCTACAGATGAAGGCTGACACGGATCAGCGAGTCCAACCGGAACTGGAATGGCGCGCAACGCGCGCGTATGCCTGGACGGCCAGTCCCCCGTGCGGCACGGCATCCGGGGCCCCCACGAACAGGCCCGCGTTCGTAGGGTGGTTTATTCCCCCATTAAGAACGTCTGCACCGCCGTCGCTCTTCCCGTTGCGCCGTCACACGTAATCAGCGTCGCCGCCATCCGGGGATCGCCCTTCGCCGCCTCGAACTTTGCCGGCATCCCCGTCAAAAACCGGTGCAGCACCTGCTCCTTCTGCACGCCAATCACGCTGTCATACGGCCCGCTCATCCCCACATCCGTCTGGAACGCAGTCCCGCCCGGCAGCACCCGCGCATCCGCCGTCGGAACATGCGTATGTGTCCCCAGCACCGCCGTCACGCGTCCGTCTAGGTACCAACCCATCGCCACTTTTTCTGACGTCGCCTCGGCATGGAAATCCACCACCACCACCCTCGCCTTCACCTGCTCCAGAATCTCGTCCGCTTTCCGGAACGGGTCATCCGAGCTCCCCATGAACACGCGCCCCTGCAAACTCACCACCGCGTAAGCCTGCCCCGTCGGCAGCTCGCCCTCATACCATCCATAGCCCGGCGTCCCCGCTACATAATTCGCCGGCCGCACAATCCTCCGCGGCCGCTCATCGCTGTCCTCCGGCACAGACTGCATGTACTCGATAATCTCCCGCTTGTCCCACACATGGTTGCCGGTCGTGATCACATGCGCGCCCAGGTCGAACAGATCATTCGCAATCACCGGAGTCAGTCCAAACCCTCCCGCCGCGTTCTCCCCGTTGATCACCAGCAGGTCCACCGCGTGCGTCTCCATCATGTGCGGCAGATGCTCCTTCACAATCCGCCGCCCGGCGCTGCCGAACACATCCCCTACAAACAGAATCTTCAAAATCAGCCTCTTCTTCCTGTCTTTGCCCTTAAATACCCGATCCTAACCCATTTCCACCCGTGCAAATGCTTGCCCACGCCGCTCCCCATGCTGTTTCCAGCCCTCCTCGCACCCTCTTTTGCGCCCGGAATTGTTACAAAACCGTGCCTGCGACAAATTCCCGCGTTATTCGCCGATAACCTGTGTTAGCGTTTCAACATGGCCGTCAACACTCGCTTTGCCACGGGCGTGCACGCGATGGTGTTACTTGCTGCAGAGCCCAATATGCTCCACACATCTGAAGCCATTGCAGCACGGCTTGAGACCAACCCCGTAGTCGTGCGCCGCGTCTTCTCGCTGCTGCACCACGCTGGCCTTGTCGAAAGCCACAAGGGCCCCAGCGGCGGATCGAAACTCTCTCACTCGCCCAAGCAGATCACGCTGGCCGATATCTACAAGGCCCTCGACACCGGCGATCTCTTCCACACCGCGGAGTTCGCCGGTGAAGAAGCCGCCCAGACTGCCGGCGCACTCCAGCAGGTCTTCAAGGGCATCGAGCGCACCCTGCGCGACGAACTCTCCAGGACCACTCTTGCACAGATCACCAAAAAGGCCGCCAAGAAAGCCGGTAAGGCTGCCGCCAAAAAGACGAAGTAGCTCCCCTCACACTTCCGATTCCACCTGCATGCTGCGGCGCAGATCGCGCCGCCAGCGCAGCAGCAGCACCACCGCCAGCGAAATCAGCGCCGCCGTCAGCCCCGTCCACAGCCCCGTCAGCCTCCAGCCCAGCGCAAAGCACAGCACCCCGCCCACCGGCAAACCAAACACCCAGTACGCACCCAGGTTCATCCACATCGGAAACCGCGTCTCGCCCATCCCCCGCAGCGCGCCCGTCGTCACCGACTGTATCCCGTCAAAAATCTGAAACCCCGCCACCAGCAGCAGAATATGCGTACCCAGCGCAAACACCTGCTCGTTGCTCGTCCATATCGACAGAATCGTCCTCGGAAACAGCAGGAAGAGGCACGCCATCATCGCCATGAACCCAGCGCCCAGCCCAATCGCCATGTAGCCGGCTCGCCCCGCGCGCGCCCGGTCTCCCGCCCCGACAGCATGCCCCACCGCCACCGCCGCCGCCGCGGAAATCCCCAGCGGAACCATGTACGTATACGCAGCGCAATTCAGCACAATCTCATGCGTCGCCAGCGAAATCGGATCCAGGTGCGCCGCCATCACTGTCGCCGCGCCAAATCCGGCCACCTCCAGCACCACCTGCGTGCCCGCCGGCAACCCCAGCGCACACAACCGCCGCAGCCTCGCCACGTCCATCCCCGGCCAGTGCCGGAACAGCGAGTGTCCGCGCCCCTGCTCATGCGCCCATGCCGCATACACCAGTACCGCCGCCATATACAGTCGCGCAAAGCATGTCGATATCGCCGAACCGCGCACGCCCATCGCCGGAAAACCCAGGTGTCCGTAAATCAGCACCCAGTTCAGCGCCCAGTTCACCAGGTTCGCCGAAACCAGCGCAAAGCTGATCGGCCTCACCTGCCCCACGCCCTGCAGATACCTCCGGAACGCCCCGTATACCAGCAGCGGCAGCGTCCCATAATTCAGGAACTCCGCATACTGCTGCGTCAGCCCGCTCACCTGCGCATTCACGCCATGATTCGTAAACAGCGCCGCGCCCGCCAGCGTCAGCAGCATCACCGGAAGCGTCGCCGCCAGCGCCATGTACACGCCCTGTGCCAGCCACTTGTGGCATTCGTCAAAGTCGCGCCTGCCCCACGCCTGCGACACCACCGTGTCCAGCCCCAGCAGCAGCCCAATCCCAAACAGCGAAGGCCCATAGTAGATCGCGTTGCCCAACCCCACCGCACCGATCGCCGCCGGACCCAGCTTGCCCACCATCGCCAGGTCCACCACGCTCATCGTCATCCAGCCCAGCTCTGAGAGCACAATGGGGCTCGCCAGCCGCAGCAGCTCGCGCAGCTCACGCCACAAATCCGGCGGAGCCTGGCCACCGGCGCGTTCAGAAATTGGCGTCTGCATGTCCATAAGGAAACTCTGACGATTGTACGTGTGGATGCATTCGACGCCTCGCATCTGTTATTTTCAAGAAGTCCACCCGCGCGGAGAGATGGCCGAGTGGCTTAAGGCGCACGCTTGGAAAGCGTGTATACCGCAAGGTATCCAGGGTTCGAATCCCTGTCTCTCCGCCATATATTCCTGTAAATCCCCTAGAATCAGATAAATAGCAGAAATGAAAGCAGTTAGAGGCAGGGGGTCTTGTCTCAATTTTCTCGATTTTGCCCCTGTTTGCCGTGATTTCTGGCGCAAAAACGTACCAAGCGGTAAAAGCCGTACCACGGTACTACCTGCCGGTAGAGGTATCTTTGTGTTTTCAGTTGATACCTGCGCAGAAAATTCTCAACATTATTCCGTAAGGCCATTGATATTCGCCGCGCCGAGGCTACTATGCACCTATAGATAGCAAAGGAGCCTGTATGTATATCGATGCTGACCAAATCATTAATCTCATCAAGAATCGCAGGGACTGGTTCATGGACGCTCAGATTGCCGGTACTGCGGCAGACCCTAAGGTCCATTCGCATGCAGAACTCAATCGTGCCATTGCGGACGAATACGACTCCCTGCTCACTGAGATCAGTAGTCACCAGTCCAAGGGATTTCAAACCGAGGTACGCTGAGTTTGTTAGGAACTCACAGACCGGAACGAGAACAATGTTGAACACCACGGCAACTACAGCGATTGCTAAAGCCCTAGGCCCTGACGGGCCTCTTGGCAAAGTCTCAGACCTGTTTCACAAACTTCTTGGGCCACTGTGTGAAGAAACAGGGTTGTTGCTCGGTGAGAAAGTTCATCAGTTTCGTTTGACGAATCTGAAGAGTGTCACGGAAAAGGCACAGCAGGCGTTTTCGGAAAGGGGAACTACACCGCACGCCGTTCCCCCAAGGCTTGCAATACCACTCCTTCAAAATGCATCGCTTGAAGAGGATGAAGCCTTACAAGACATGTGGGCAGGCTTGATTGCGACTGCATCCGAAGAACCCGATACGCTGCCACCTTCGTTCATCGAAATTCTCAAGCAATTGTCGCCATATGAAGCACAAACGCTGCAGTCAATCTACGGTTGGACATTACCATCAAAAGGGATATTTCCAGACCCAAAACGCCCTTTATTCGAGATTGATCTGCGCCAGATCATGTCTCAATTTCCAGACATTGACCTCGATGTTGCAATGGAGGCATTTCAACGTCTTGGTTTAGTTGGTCGTGAGTTCTTCTTACAAAAACAAATCGACACAAGTGGAATGCTGAGATTTCTACCTTCCGTACCAGTTTCCTATCAATTTTTAGGCTTTTCGAACCAAGATCAAGATACTAATGCACCCACGCTCGAAAGCTTGTATTACTTTACCCGTACGGGTATAAGTTTCATGAAGGCTTGCACCGGCAAAGACCCTGGCTTTGCTTTCAAGCAGTAGGACTGCTTAATTCGCTGCTCTACAACAGCAGCAAGCGATCCAGCGCAACCACTTCCTGCGCACAATCCTGCGCACACATCTGCTCGAACTCCTGCCGCATCGCTTCTGAGTCGAACTCAAGAGGACACTCTGCCTCCCGCCACAGACCCTTCCCACGTCATTCAAAACGCCCCCTAAATGATAGAAATCCCCGGAAAACATTCGTATTTCTTCTTCGTGAAGAACTCACGTCGAGGAATGTCATACTCTGACGGGCGTATTTGTCCGGGGAACACCCTGCCGTCGTCACTCGACATATGATTGTGCGGGTCACGCACCGCCCATGACCGTCCACTGTCACAGCGCAACCGAACTGCGCTATGCTGGAGGCCATCAATGGTAGCCCGGCCTGCGGCTGCCTCTGGGGTTCGGAATGAGCGAATTTGTACTCAACGTCAACGGCGCTCGACTCCACGTCAACGCTCCTGCGGATGAGAGCCTGCTCTGGGTCCTGCGCAATCGCCTGAATCTCACCGGAACAAAATACGGCTGCGGCGAAGGCGAGTGCGGAGCCTGCACCGTGCTGGCGGACGGCCAGGCGATCCGGTCATGCCTGGTGCCGGCAAGTGCGGCCGTATCCTACAAGATCATCACCATCGAGGGGCTCGCCGCAGATGGCAAGCTGACTCCGCTGCAACAGGCTTTTCTTCACGAAGAAGCCATGCAGTGCGGATATTGCACCTCCGGCATGATCATGAATGCCGCTTCGCTGCTGCGCTCCAAACCGCATCCCACGCACGACGAAATTGTCGAGGCGATGAACGGCAACCTCTGCCGCTGCGGTACCTATCCTCGCATTCTTGCCGCCATAAAACGCGCCGCCGGTGAGCCGGAAAATGGAGGCAGCCGATGAAGCCTCTCGATCTCGAATCACCCGAATACGGACAGGGAGCCACCAGCGACGCTTCCACTCGCACAAGCTTCCAGCTCGACCGCCGCGACTTTCTCAAGGTGCTCGGCGGCGGCCTCTTCATCTGCATGACTGACCTCCCGGACTGGGCGCAGGAGTCCGGCCATTTCTTTGGCC
>JAJZKY010000317.1 GCA_021803885.1 Planctomycetota bacterium | reverse complement strand
CCGACGGTTTATGGAGACCGAGTCTGACGGACCCCGCATGGTACCCGCTGCCGGAATCCAGCGGCACAGCCTTGGACTGCTATGCGATGGCGTGGGGTGTGCGACATGGAATACTTAACAAAAAACAATTTATGCCCGTGATCCTCCGTGCCTGGGCCGGACTGCTGAAATGTCAGCAGGCGGATGGACTCATTGGCCGGACGCAGCGCACCGGCGCTGCCCCCGCCTGGGTCGAGGCGCGGTGCAGCCGTCCGTACGGCGTGGGCGCGTTCCTCATGGCCGGGGCGCAGATGGCCCGACTGGCGCCTTTTCGTCTGCCCCACCTGCCGCCCATGCCTCGTCCGCCGGTGCCGCATCCAACCCAACATTATGTTAATCATCACATTCCCCAGCCGACCGGCGAGGCGTTTGTCCGTTACGTCCCCGAGCGCTACGACGATATCGCCTGGGAGGATAATCGCATCGCATACCGAATCTTCGGACCGCAACTGGGACTGGTGGAACCGGCCGGCAGCGGCATCGACGTGTGGGCCAAATCCGTACGTTATCCCATCATCAATATCCGCTACAAACTCGGTATCTATCATGTGAACCTGGGCAACGGCCTGGACTGCTACGACACCGGCTTCAGTCGCGGCTGCGGTGGGCTGGGCATCTGGTCTCACGGCCGACTTCGGTCATCGACATACTGGCAGTATTACAGAATCATCAAACGTGGACCGAACACCGCTGAATTTCAGGTCTGGTATAAGCCGTGGAACGTCGGGGGCGGCAGGAAAGTGTGGGAAAAACGCACCATCACCCTCCGCAACGGCAGCAATCTCAATCGGATTCAGACGGTGCTGCAGTCCAATAAACCCGGCCCGCTCATCGTCGGTGTGGGCGTGGCCAATCATGGCAATGGCACGCTTGTCGTCGATAAGAAAATCGGAATGCTTGGCTACTGGGAGCCGCGCCACGGAAAAAATGGCTCCACCGGTATCGGTGTGCGCTTCAACCCGGTGCAGCTCGTTGGCGTCACCCACGATCGGCTCAATATCCGTATCCTGCTGCTTAAGGTCAATCCCGGCCAGAAATTAACCTACTACACCGGGGCGTGCTGGAGCGAGGGATTGGATTTTCATACCGCCGCCCAGTGGTTGCACTATCTTCGGCACTTTAAGGCGTATTGAGGTTCGACCACCTTGCCGCATGGACGCCGGGCGCCCCGTGGCGGCGTTCTTGCAAAGTGCCGTTCCCGCGGCAGGTGTCCATCGGCGTGAATGCTTCACCAACCCTGACCGCGTGGCCAGGCGGCGCACGTTTGCGAACCCGGGGGCGCAATGATAAAGTCTTATTAAAGCTCAGGCCGACATCACTTCATGACGTTCCGGTCGGCGGTGTGGGGATTATGGTTCTGGAGTCATATCATGCCGATGAACAAACACTCAGTAACTGGAATCGGCAGTTCGGCTGCGGTAAAGTCGGCCTGCCGCCGTGGATTCACTCGCATCGAGATGATCGTCGTTGCTCTCTGCGCCATCCTGATCGGATGTATAACCGTGGCGCAGGCCAATCAGATGAGACGGGTGAATAATAAAGCACTTTGCAGTGCCAACATCCGCGGAATCGATCAAACCATGTTTATTTATGCCCAGAGCAATAATGCCTGCTTCCCAACGGTGGCACCCCCTTTCCATGGGCGGTACGAAAATTCGCCGGGCAATCCACGGCGCGACGAGAATTCCCCCGCGGACGTCATCAAGGCGCTTTACCACCATGTCGCCGCACCGCTCACTCGGCGGCAAAAGAAGGCTCATCCGCTGATGTTTCCCGGAATCCGTCCAAAACCCGCCGTCCATCAGGGATCGCCGCTGGCGTGCATGTGGATTTTGGTATTGCAGAATTATGTAACTCCGAAAAGTTTTATCTGCCCCGCGGACCCGTTTGGAACGCGACCCAGTGCCCAATACGTCGGCATACGGGGAAACATAACGATTGAACCCTCAAATTTCGGCCTTCTGTTTGAAGGCAACCGTAAAGCTCCCAGGCTCGGCCGCCCCGGCCAAGGGGAAAGCTACTCCATTGCCTTCCCATGGCAGGGAAACAAGACGGCCGTCTGGTGGACGGACTACATTAACGCCGATGTGCCCGTGATGAGTGATATGGCTCCGGCGAAGGATATCCATGAACATGGCAAGAATCGCAAGGCATACCGCAATCCGGCGGCGCCGCTCCATCACCCCAAATACAAGTGGGAATTCAACTCAGGCAACCATGGCGGCCAGGGTCAGAATGTGGGCTACGGCGACGGTCACGTCTCGTGGGATGCGGATCCCTACCATGGCCAGCATGGCGATAATATTTTTACCTGGGGTTCACCGCATCGGAATCACCCAAGCCTGGGCGGCGGACGGGTATTGGGCACAGGCCGCAGAGTAAAATGCCCAACCAACCTGCCCAATACCCCTCCCTACGATACCGTCATGGTTCCTGTGCGAAATGTCGCAACCGGGGCATGGTAGTCGGCGACCCCGCGTGGCAGCCATAAGGGTGCCACCGTGAGAGCGTCTATCGGCGGCGTTGATACACCCGCACATAATCCACCTCAAAATATCCGGGAAAATGCGTGTGCGCCGGATTGCCGCCCGCCGAACCCACCGCAAGATTAAGAATCATATACACCGGATGGTGGAACGGATTGTAATGATGATAGTGGGCATCCTGCGTATGGTGCAGATCAACATGGTTGTATAGATGGCCGTCGAGATACAGACGAATATAGGTCGGCTCCCAATGCATAACCCACAGATGAAACTGCTGCGCCCAGCGCGGATCGTGAAACGTTGAAAGCTCGGTGAACTTGCTTTTCCAGTGCGCCGACCCGTTGGGGGCCTGCCACGCCACGTTGGCGTTAATGTGTCCCGCATAATATTCCATGATGTCAATTTCGCCGCAGGCGGGCCACGGCTTGGAGACGCCCAGTGTCCACCATGCAGGCCAAAGACCCTGCCGGATGTCAATTCGCCCGCGCATGGCGAATATGCCATATTTCCACGAGTGCTTTCCGTGGGTCGTCAGGGCGGCTGAGGTGTAATAGGCATATTTGCGGTTCAGTTGCCATTGCGGGCTGCCCGGTTGGTAATTCGGATTGCGCACCGTCTGCCGGCGGGCTTCAATGATCAGTCGGCCATCGCGGCAAAACGCATTTTCCGGTTGATACCACTGCAGTTCGCGGTTGCGGACAAAGCCATGCTCATAATTCCAATTGCGGGGGTCAGGACGGCCGTCACGCGAAAATTCATCGTGCCAGACCAGATGGTAGCCGGGCGGCGGGCGCACGGCCAGTGATCCCGCATCGGTTGTCGGGACTTCGGCGGCGAGCGCCAGGCCGGCGGCCGCAACTTGGTAGTTAAACGCTCGACGGGTAATCATAAAAACTTTCTCCTCGGCCATGCAGTTTCTGGGCAAACGATATCACGGCCATATCGACGGAGCAAATGCGAGCCGGTGGATTTATTCTGCCGATACCCGCGGCCCGCCCATTATGCCGCCGTCACCGCCGGGCGAGAAACCGATTTAACCGCAGGGGACGCAGGGGAACGCAGAGGAAATTGGGGGCGGGCGCGTCTCGCCCGCCGTTAGATTCCACCTGCCCCGCGCGGTATGATTCCACAAGTGGTTCAATTTTGAGGCCGTGTTATGGTCGCGATCAATGTTATCCTGTTGTCTGGATGCACCGGTGAAGAGTGCGGTGGCGATAACGGCATAGGTATAGGCAACCGCCACCAGCACGGCAACACCCGCAACCGAGCACCGGCAACCGGCAACCATCGCCGCAAGGTGGCTATCGGCCGCTGGCTTACCCGCGACCCGATCGGGTATGAAGGTGGAGTGAATTTGTATGACTACGTGGGGGGACGGGTGCTTACTGCAACGGACGCCAGCGGCGCGTCACCGGTACCCACAACGGCGGCTGGGATGTACGCGGCATTCACCGCCGGCCGAGGGAACTGGTCAGGGACAACTCTTGATGCGCCCGGAAAAACAGGACATCCATATACTGCGAATATGAATGGGCAATTCAACGTCGATAAAAAGGCGTTTGCAAATCACAAGTGCCCGCCGTGCAAGGAAATCAAGTTTGTGCAGTTTTATATTGAGACGCATGTCACCTTTGCAAATGGTACTTGGCAGAGCGACGGCGGCAATTGGGCTTTGGATCTTCACGCTTCGAATTCACCGCCATTCTACGCTCACCAAACGCCGTGGGAGGCTGGTGGACGCCCTGTGGAAGCCACGATGTGGGATTTCCCGGGCATCTGGGGCGGATTGCCAAGCTATTACAAGTTGTTCGAGCTAGATTTTATGACGTGGGCGGTGTGCACAAAGGGAAAATGCGACCCGCGCCGTCGTAGCCGAGCCGGTCGCTGCCCTGGGTACCCCAGGCGGGGTTGGGCACACCGCTTTGCACCGCCGAATTGGTGCGGGCATTGTTAAGCATGGTTTGGATGACGGCTTGGTTATTCAGTGACACTTCCGCAGCTCGGCCGGGGCCATAATACTGCCAGCTTGCGATGGTGACGGTGGGCACTGCGGGATCGACGCAGGATTGCCTGCGGTAGAGTGAATCGTACGCCCAGTTGGCCTGCCGCCCGTTAGGATAGGTAAATTGCGTTGGCGGGTAGGAGGTAAAGGCGATGTTGGTGACATACCGATTTGTATCAGCCGTTATTGGTGAGCGTGAAAATGGGGAACAACGCCTGCTCTTGAATGAGCACCATGAGCCTCCACATTTTTCGTTCGCCGTTAACATATAACTACGCGTCACCCTTCTTGATCCTGATGGGTCGGCATTCCATTCTCGATTTGCCCTTTGCCTTTGCGCGTCGCACTCTCACCATACGCGCACGCCCTAAGACGGAACGCTGAGTGTAGCCGCCAACACCCACAGTGCGCCAAACAACAAGGCGGAGGCGGCGCCGTACAGGCCAACCCTACCGGAACGGGTGCCCCTTGAATATATCCCCGTCGCCAACGCGAGGATTTCGATCAACGAAGCGGCCGCCACGAACCAGCGAATACCGGGCAATGGCCAGCCGCCGGCCGGCAATGGGAAGATATGACGTGGTGCCAATGCGTCGGCAATGACCGTGTAGATAGGCAATGACAATATGCCTGCGACCATCAACACTGCGGAGAGCCAGCCCGAGAACCTTCCAGATCGGGCGACATTTGAATAGCCCTCATCGATCATCTCTGTCATTGTTTTGCTTTTCACGGTGCGTCTCGATCTCACTTTCGTTTTCACCTCATACGCTGTTCGGCAGTAATCTGCGGGCAGCGGCGCGGCTGGTGGCATTTACGCCTGCCCGTACCGGGCACTAATTGAAGCGCGGGCCCGTATCTACGGCGGAACTAGACGTTAACGCGTACTTCCAAAAAATGGCATGTATACCAATATTCCACCTACTAACATTAAAACCGCCAAAGAAAACCACCGGAGCGCCGCAGCAGCGAACTTTGCTTCGGCTTTGCCTCTCCCCGCCATTATATTAAGGCCGGTCGCCGCCAGCGTGCCGGCCAGCGCAAGGAGCAGAAGCCAGTAATACACCGTCCAAATGGATGAAAAGCCCGACCGTATACCCACGACCGAATACCGGCGCTGCAAAATGAGTTGCGCGGCTGCCGCGATCCAAAAGCAGACAGTCGTGCCGAACGCCAGTCTAGACAGCGTCAGCACAATTCGGCTAATCATTAATCTAACTCCATCTACAGGTGAAGCTCGCCAAAGTGGAAGACTGTCTACGGTATTTTCAACTACACATGGGTGCCCGCCGCAACAGTAGCGATCCAAGGCTTCGCTCCAACCAACCAAACGGTGATCATCCCCTGCCAAGGACGGGTCCGAAGGCCCCAGTGCAACGCTCCATAACTGCGGCCCGCATTTTCCCTTTGTGCACACCGCCCACGTCATAAAATCTAGCTCGAACAACTTGTAATAGCTTGGCAATCCGCCCCAGATGCCCGGGAAATCCCACATCGTGGCTTCC